>JAKPRU010001083.1 GCA_029557025.1 Candidatus Omnitrophota bacterium
TTTATTCTCCCACCTTTTTTATTTTCAAATCGATATTCTGTGCATTCGGCCCCAGCTGCATTCTCGGCTCGTGTGGGCTGTACACGGAAATGGAGCCGACCAGATCCCGAACACCCAAACTGCTCTCGTCCTCCAAGACCCACAGAACCGGACGATAGACATCGTCATAGACCGAGCAGTCGACAAACTCCACACCGCCGTATTTCTGAGTGATCTCGCTTTGGCGCAGATGGATGAGGATCGGCACACGCGGACCGCCGTCATCACTGTGCCGCGAAACCCAGCCGTTCTTCCACCTGCAATTGACAAAGCGGACTTGCACGTTCTCGGCAGATTTGTCGAACACTTTCGCTCCTTCTTTGCCGGTGTTCTCCGCCGTGCAGTTGATGAACTCAACTATCCCCTTCGGCCCATCATCTTTCACGGCGCCGACCGCCATCCCCGCCCAACCCATTCGGTCATAGTCCTTAAACGCATCGAGGGGAAGCCCGGCGGAATGCCCCATGCGGCAAAGGCAGTTCTCGAACCGAACGGAAACCGGTTCGCTCTCGCTCGTGAGCGGTTTAAGATAGACGAGCATGGCATGGCCCTCGTTGTTCTCCATAATGCAATTCCGAATGACACAGTTCACCAGCCTTTCATCCGCGCTGTCCGGTTCCAGGTCGATTCCCGCTCCGGGAGCCGTGCCGGATGTATCGGACAGGATACAATTTTCGATCAGCAGGTTCTGGGCGCTGGTCACACTGATTCCCTGACGATGATTGTCATGGCAGACACAGTTTCGAATCACAACATCTTCGGACCAGCGGTTCTGTCCGCTTGATCCGATATAAATCCCGTCCCCGCCGCTGCTTTCCATTCGCAATCCTTCCACCAGCACCCGCTTGCAACCCATAAATCGAAGCGTCATTCGCCATTCGGCTTTCTGGTAAGCCTCGCTCTGGTAGTCCTTCTTGTGCATCCGCAGGGTTGCGCCGTATCCTCGGATTGCGATATCGGTCTCATCGATGGCGCTGAACAGGGAATCCCCGCCGCCTTTGAACTCGCCTTTCTTTGCAAGAACCAGAACTCCCGGCTCGAAAACAATCTCCAGTTTGCTTCGGAGTTTGATCGGACGCACAATCCACGGGTCGCCCATATAAGGAATTACCAGCTTGGGTACGCCGGAGTCGATGGCCGCCTGAAGGAATTCGGTGGAATCTTCCTTGTTAAATCCCCACCAGGCAGCGTTTGCCGTAGTCCGCGTACCGGCAAGGACTTCCTGGACCGCTTGCTCGTCTTTCGGAATCGCCTGCTCGGCGGGTGCGCATAATCCATAGAAAATAACAGCCACAATCAAAAAGTACCGTGTCATCGTATCAACTCCAAAATCTTTCAATGTCGGTTCTATCAATCTTTTATCATAGGGGATCAATTCCATTGTTCCATGGAGGATAACACCGGCGGGGCCGATAATCTGACAAAACCATGAAATCCTTCCCCCGAAGATCGGGGGAGGTTAGGTGGGGGTTGACTCGAAACCCGGCCAAAATCCTGCAATCTCGAACTCAACCCCCCTTGTATTCCCCCCGATCTTCGGGAGAAGGACTCAACCGGCATCTGACTTTCGCCGGTTCTGTTGGATTGGTGAATTCTTATTACAAATGTGAGAGTGTCATCACGTTGGAAGGTTCAGACTAACCATTGACATTCCGATTGTTGTTTTTCTTTTTTATAGTATGATAAGAGTGCCTGGTTCCAGCTGACTGGGTGTCCGGTTTGATACCGGGGAATTCGATCGCGTTTCATATTTAACATCGTCTCAAAGGCCGGGGAACCAGAAGGATGGAATTGGACAGATTTTGCATGTCTGAGGTCAACCCATGGTAAAACACAGGGCTTTCACATTGATCGAACTTCTCATCGTTGTTGCGATTATCGGTATCCTTGCCGCGATCGCCGTACCCAATTTTCTGAATGCCCAGATGAGAGCGCGGCTGGCGCGGACGGAGGCCGATATGCTGGCGTTTGAGAGAGCCTATGATATGTATCGTCTGGATTGGAATGTCTATCCGCCGCATGTTGGGGGGCATCCGGTCTGGCAGAATCGGTTCGTCACAACCCCTATTGCTTATATTGCCTCGGTTCCGCAGGATATTTTCCAGGTGGGCATGGCAAAAACGCAGCCGGATGTTCTCAACTATACGCACGGGGAGTTTCACGTCGATCCGTGCCCGGGCAGCCGTCTGGAAGAAGATCCCGCATTATTCGCGCGGGTCCGAAATTGCACAACGAAAGAGTGGCGCGATCCGAATTACAGCTCATCGACTGTTGGTTATTTCTGGAGTCCCGGACCGAATATGATCCATGATTCCGGGCAGGCCAAGAGCAAAGGGAAGATTTACAACCTCACGAACGGCGTGAAAAGCGATGGCGACCTGGTTCGTGTTGTCGGCCCGTAATCCCGACTGACCGAGCGGGAAGAGGGCAAAGAACTAAGAATTAAAAATTGAAGAAAGAAGAGAGGGAGAAGGAAAGACTCTCACACCAACCGTCCCTCGCGGGGGCTTTTCAATGTTGCTCCCGGAAGGAGAGAGGACAACATGTGCAAACGGCCACGCGCCCCTATACTGAACAATCTCCCAACCCCCAACCAGGAACCGGAAATCCCGGTCGGGGTGTGCTTAAGCTCATGGACTCCTGCCGTGAAAGAATATCCGTTCGTGGAATTGTTCAAGGTGTAGGATTTCGTCCGTTTGTGTCTTGCCTCGCGCGACAATTCGATCTT
>JAKPRU010001085.1 GCA_029557025.1 Candidatus Omnitrophota bacterium
GAGATCAACCTGCATTTCACGGGCGATTTCCATGCTGTCACCACAGCGCACAACCTTCTCGCCTCGATCATCGACAACCACATCCTGAAAGGGAATGAACTGGAGATAGACATTGGGCGGGTGGAGTGGCCCCGCACCATCGACCTGGCGGATCGAACGCTTCGGGACATTGTGATCGGCCTGGGGGGGCGGGCAAATGGAATCCCTCGTCAGACAGGTTTTGTCATCACGGCGGCCTCTGAGATTATGGCTATCCTGGCCCTGTCCGACAACATGGAGGATCTCCGGCGCCGGTTGGGGAATATCACGGTGGCTTGCACAAGCGAGGGGAGGCGAGTCCGGGCCGAGGAATTGAAAGTTGTCGGGTCCATGCTCGTTTTGTTGAAAGAAGCCATCAAGCCGAACCTGGTCCAGACTGTGGAGAATACACCGGCCATTGTGCATTGCGGACCGTTCGGCAACATTGCGCACGGCTGCAACAGTGTGATTGCGACACGGATGGGACTGAAGTTGGGGGATTATTGTATTACCGAGGCAGGGTTCGCGTCTGATCTGGGGGCGGAGAAGTTTTTCGACATCAAATGCCGAGCCGCCGGGCTGAAACCGGACGCTGTTGTCATTGTCGCTTCCGTTCGCGCTCTGAAACTCCACGGCGGAACGGCTGTGGCCGAGATGAACACCGAGAACGTGGAGGCGATGCTGAAAGGGTGCTGCAATCTCCAGGCGCATATCGAAAACATCCGCAAGTTCAAAGTGCCTTCCGTGGTGGCAATCAACCGTTTCCCGCGCGATACGGACAACGAAATCAAGGCGCTGAAGGCATTCTGTGAGGACCTTGGAGCGAAAGCCGTCGTCTCGGAGGTGTGGGCGTGCGGGGGAGAAGGCGGGATCGAAATGGCGCAGGCAGTCATCGAACAGATGGAACAGCATCCCGCGCAATTCGAACCGATCTATCCTCTGGATGTTCCGGTGAAGCAGAAAATCGAAACCGTCGCGCGCGAGATTTACCGCGCGGAGGGTGTGGATTACGCTGCGAAAGCGGAGAAGAGCATCCGGGAAATCACCGCCCAGGGACTCGGCGGTCTTCCGGTCTGTATGGCTAAAACACAGTTATCCCTGACCGATGATAAGACCCGACTGGGTGCGCCGACCGATTGGCGGCTTCAAGTGCAGGATGTGCAAATTCGAAGCGGTTCCGAATTCCTGGTCGTCCTGACCGGCGATATGATGTTGATGCCGGGACTGCCGAAGGTTCCGGCTGCGGAAAAGATTGACCTGCTTCCGGACGGCAAAATCGTCGGACTGTTCTGATACGATGGGGCTCGAATGAGACTATGGCCGGTCCACCAGGTTCACAATGTTCAATTCCCGAACCTGTCAGCCTTCCCCGTCCACTTTCACAACCCTGTTTTCTCTGGCGGAGATGTGGATAGCCTCCATGATCGCCATCACCCGACGTGCGTGCTCCGGTGTCACCATCAGCGTATCCTCTTTGCCTTCGAGTACCCGAATCAGGTTCTGATAGAATAAAATCCCTTCCGGGCGGATGGCATCGGGAACCGGATGGGTGGATTCCTCGATGGTGCGTACACGCGCAGACTTGGCGACAGTTCGCTTTACAACCGCCGGTCCCTTGTCGCTCTCCAAGAGGATCGATCCTTCTTCTCCCAGGACATACCAGCGCGGAAGCCCGTGCGGCGAAATCCGACAGTTCTCGACCTTCGCATTCAATTCGTCCCGATAGATGAGACTGGCGAAATAGGCCGTTTCGACCTCCGTTGACCATACGGCGGTCTTGGTCTCGGCATACAGACTTGCGATTGCTCCCGGCGCCAGAATCAAAATCTGATCGACATCGTGCGGCACACAATCATAGATTACCCCACCGCCGTAAGCCTTTTCCTGACGCCAAGTGGGTCGAAACTCCTGAGCAGGATAATTGAATGTCGAATCGAAACGGATACGTCTTGACTCGATTCCTAAGATCTTTCCGACGATGCCATCTTTCAGCAATTGTTGAATACGTTGAAATCCCGGCTCCCACCGACGATTCTGAAACATGGTAACCATTCGCCCGGCATTTCGCCCGGCATGTAGAATCCGATCCGTTCCTGCCAGATCGAGCGCCATGGGCTTGTCGATCAATAGATCTTTCCCGGCGGCAATGGCTTTCAGAGCGATAGCCTCATGGCTCGCAGTGGGAGTTGTGATGATCACCAGGTTGACGGAGTTGTCCGCCAGAAATTCATCCAGGTCGCCGTATGTGTGAATACCGGGGATACGCTGTTCCGCCAGTCGCCGTCTTTCGGGTGTGACATCGCATCCGGCGACCACCTGGAAGCCTGCGGTGGCTTCAATACACGGCACATGAATATCCAGACCGCTTTTTCCTAAACCGACTATACCGATTCCGATCATGAGGACCTCCCGGCGGAACAATTCTTCCACCACGCTTGAAGAATCAAGAGCAGAAGCAGCAGAGTTGTTGCTGCGCTCATGTAGACGCAGATGATTTTAAATGGCTCATAGCTTCCGTAATACCGATAAATCCTTCCGATGACCTGCTCCTGGACAATCGGGCCGATGCTGCCGATCCCGTTAATCACTCCCACCGCGGAAAGTGCATCGCGCGGTCCGGCGGTGGCGACTGCGCCCGCACCGTTCAAAATAGTGTCCGGGCCGTACAGCATGAAGCCGACCAACCCATACAAACAGGCCAGCGTGAACGGCCCGATGTACCCATACTGAATCACCAGGATGTATGCAATGGTCATCCCGGCGGTCATGATTGTGCAGAGCAAACGCCAGTTACCCTTGAAAACCTTGTCCAGTGCCCAACCCGACAGAATCACGCCCGCAAATCCGGCCAGATCGAATACCGAGGAGTAATAGGCTGCAATATCTCCTTCCAATTGAAAACTGCTCTGCGAGAGAAAATACGGCAGCCAGGAATCCAGCGCGTAGCGCAGGAACTTCAATGTGAAATAAGTAATGCCCATCAGCACGACCACGGGATTGGTCAGGACTCGAAAGAACCCCAGAAAAGACCTGGCTCGGGCTTCGGCTTCCGCAGCCTCTTCGGATTTTACCTCCTCATCCTGGGTGACAATCGGAGGAAGCCCCACATCTTCGGGACGGTTGCGGTGGAAGAAATAAAACAGGAGCCAGATGGCCGCCATTCCCAGAGAACATGCCCAGAACGAGTACCGCCATCCTGCGTATGTCAGCATAAACCCGGCTATGAATTTCACGCCGACATTCCCTGCCAGGTAGTTTGTGGACCAGACACCCATATACAAACCACGCTCTTCCTTGCGAAGCCAGTGCGCAATTCCGCCCACATTGCCGGGCCATCCGCTGGCTTGGGCCAGCCCGTTCAGGATCATGAATCCGATAAATGTTGCGTAGGAATTTGCGAATCCGAAAACGACATTGCATCCGAGCGATATCGCCATGCCGGTCAAAAGCAGCAGCCGAGGTCCCATTTTCCGCCCCAGGATTCCATTCAGAAATTGCCCCACCATGTAAGCAATCAGAAAGGCGGTCCAGATATTTGCCAGATCCAGTGCATCCAGCGAAAATTCATCTCCGATGCTCTTCTTGCAGATGGAAAATGCTTTTCGACAGAGGTAATAACCGGCATAACTGAAATATGTGGCGGTCAGAATCTTCCATCGCCACCGGATTTGTTCCGCGTTGAGAGGAGGTAGCTTGCGTGAGACTTGCTGTGCGTCACTCATGGATTTTGTCCTATTGTCCGGTAACCAAAATGTTTTTACAAAGATCCTCATGCATTCCATTTCCCTTTGCCCCCCGCTGTTTGGGCTGGAGAGACAGGCAACAGATGTTCGGGGAGATGGGTAACACATTTTTTATCCCGGCAACAGGGAATCCGGTTTCTTTCCTGTCGGGAGAATCCGAGTATACTGCTGATGGTCCTCACCCCCCGGCCCCCTCTCCGAGTACGGAGAGGGGGAGGATGGTCCTCACCCCCCGGCCCCCTCTCCGAGTACGGAGAGGGGGA
>JAKPRU010001097.1 GCA_029557025.1 Candidatus Omnitrophota bacterium
GATCCTTGTCCTGGACAATGGACGAATTATGGATATCGGTAAGCATTCGGAACTCCTTCAGCGATGCCCGCTCTATCAACGTCTCTATGAGCTGCAATTCGCCTCCGCTATGGCCGTAGAGAATTTCGGCCCAACATAATCATGCTTGCTGTTACCCCCCGAACCCTTCCCGATCTTGGGGAAGGAAAAACTACACTTTCTACCAAAGGCTTCGGAAGACAGAGAGGGAATTGAATCCGACGTCCGTTGCTCAATCCCGTAACGGATACACTTGTGGAGACACATCCAGATTATCGATTAGCCGACAACTCCCGACATAAATCGCTCCGATCAACAAGTCCTCCGGAGAAACCTCCTCCACCGCGCGAAAGCAGCGCCGATTAACTACACCGATATAATCCGGACGAACATGCGGCTCCGCGGCTGTTACGCGAAGCATGGCCTTTGTTAGACGCTCGCCGGAATGCTCACCCTGTTTGTACAGATCGCGGCCCAGTTGAAGCGCGCGAAATAACACCAGTGCCGCCTTCCTGTCTTCCGCAGTCAGATAGGTATTCCGCGAAGACATCGCGAGGCCATCCGGTTCGCGAACGATTTCTCCGACAATCACCTGAATGGGAAATTTCAGATCCCGGACCATCTGTTTGAGTACCGCGACCTGCTGAGCATCTTTCTGTCCGAAATAAGCCCGATTCGGCTGTAGGATATGAAACATCTGGCTGATAACGGTGGTGACCCCTCGGAAATGGGTAGGGCGCGTCGCTCCGCACCAGCCCTGGCTGGGACCGCCGGTCTCGACATAAGTCACGTAATCGGGCGGATACATCTCTTCAGGAGTCGGCAGGAAAACGGCGGAGATTCCCAATTCCCGCAGCATTTTTAAATCGCGTTCCTCATCGCGCGGATAGCGAGCCAGATCCTCGCCGGCACCGAATTGCGTGGGATTGACAAACACGGTTACCACCGTCCGCCCGCCATCCGCTGAAGAAAGCCTGCACAGGGACAGATGTCCCTCATGCAAATACCCCATGGTCGGAACAACGCCGATTTCCTCGCCGGAAGCGCGTTGCTCCCGCACCCACCGCATCATTTCATTAACTTGACGAATGATATCCATATCGATCTGTCTTTCTTTATCGTCCTCGTCTCAACGTCAGGGTAGAATGCTCTATTCTCATTCTGCGTGGTCTCCCTCTCGCTCCGTGAGAGGGTTAGAGTGAAGGAGATATGTATCAAACCGATTCAGACGCGCTGCTTCCCGAACGAGTACCAGTCTATCTTTCTTGTCAGGTACATTACAGTCCCAAGAACGACAAACAGGCCGACCGAGCCGATCAGAAGCGCATAGTCCTCATTCATCAGAAGCACGTAGAGATAGGCATACAGGAGAGCGGTCACCGTTGCAATGACTCCGCCGCGACGAATTCCGCGGAGGACGGCAATGCAGTATGCCGAAATCAGGATCACAATCGCCGCGCTCGCGCACAGGTACGCCACAAGAAATCCGATATGCTCCGCCAGGGAGAGTTCCAGCAGGTAAAACACACACATCCCCATGCCCACCAGGAGGTACTGGATCGAATGAATGCGTACCCCGATCAGAACTTCAAAGAGCCACAAGGTGGCGAACGTCAGAACCAGGAACAAAACCTCATACTTAACGCTTCTCGCGGCCATCCGGTAATGATCCACCGTCGAGATAAAATTGACACCGAACACCGACGACGCAATGGCACCCCGGATATCCGAATTGCCCTTCCATCTCTGCGGATAATTCCTGCCGAGAAACGGGATGTTCCAGGTGGCTTGAAATCCGTTGCGGTCGACCGTTCGTTCGGAGGGGAGCCAATTGCCCTGGAAACTGGGGGCATCCCAGTCGGATCGAATCTCCACGCGGGTATCCCGACCAACCGGAGCAAAGAACGCTCCCATACTGCCGTTCAGCAGGAGCTGGTAGGAAAACGGATACTCCTGAGCCGACATCCGCCCTTTCAGGGCCGCATGGATTCCGGTGTTTTCTGCGTTCGCCTCTCCCGCTCCCGGTGAAAACCCGATCTGTTCCCCGTTCCAACCGAGCGTAACCTGGTTGGTAATCGCGTGGACATCCGATATTTCCTGGGTCAGGCAGGCTCGGTCCCAGAGAATCCTATCGGGATCGATTCCCCAGTCGCTAAAATCGGGCGGCGCGAATCGTCCTGTGATGTCCAGAGTCATTTCATAGATGGGCACTTCGAAGATACCCCGATGCCGGACTTGGCAGTCAATTGTTCCGACGGTATGAACCTGTTCCGGGAGAAAATGGGCATAATGCGTCTCGGTTCGGATGGTGACCACGCCCTTGTCGTCTTTCTCCGGTATCTCGACGATGTAGGGAACGGTAATCATGGGGCCGATCAGGGTCTGTTGTCTCCCCCACTTGGAGGTCACATCCTCGATGGCTTGATCCCGACGCATCTGACGCTCGCGGATCACACCCTCAATCATGGAAATCGGGATTTGAAGGATCAGGACCAGGAAAGCAATCAGAATCAGTCGAAGCAGCGGAGAATTCCGAATAAACGACTGCACACCACCGGTTTCACAATTAGTCATTTGAGTGAGACTCCTTGTTGTTTACGGGTTGAATCAGTTTGCCGGATAGAAAAATCAGATTCTGAAAGAGAAAGAAAGTCCTTTTATTGAAGAGCCTCGTGGAGAAACCGGGCAATGCGATCCCGACTTCCGGGAAGGTTCGAGTACTGCTTCTCGCAAACGTCGGAAAAACGGGCCGGTTTCCTTCGATTAATAGTCTCCTGATCCTCGAAAACCGCTATTGACCGAAACTCCATTCCCCATCGCTCAAATTCATTATGTTACCATACCTGACCCGGTATCTTATGCCTTGGATGCCTACAGAGCCTCCGCTCCTTCTGAATGATCGCCGCCCGGTTACCCAGTCAAACGACGCTCCAGTCCATCCGGTAACGTCACTCGGCAGCGGTTGTACCGCCTCCACCTACTTCCCCAGCTCCTTCAGCCGCGATCTCGGCAGCAATACTCGAATCCATTCCGCATCCGATGAGGCGGATTCCCGGAATTCCCCCAACTTCCGGGCAAGTTCCTTTACCGCCTTTTCATCGATCTTCAGAGGGTACTTCTCCGCTACAGTCTGGTGCAGTTGCGCACGGATTTCACGGCGGCGAGATTCCGCTATCTTTTGCCCGATCAGCGGAAGCGCTTCCTCGAAACTCAGCGCGCGGGATGGCTCGATATCCGCACAATAGTACAGGTCATATCCCAAATGCTCCGAGTAATCTTTCGACAACTGTGGAGGGACTACCAGACCCGGTTCCAGCTGCCCGGTTAGAGGGAACAGGCTCGCATACTCCGGCCCGAGCTGCCCCATCGTAACCTTGCCCACATATCCCCCCTGCGCGGCTGTGACCGTATCCGAGGAGTATTGCCGGGCCGCATCTTGAAACGGAAGGCCATCGTCGGCAATCTGCTGATACGCCTCTTCCGCACCCGAACGCGCCTGCTCAAAAGCCAGTGTCTGCTGAAACCGACTCATTTCCCCGGTAATCTTCGCCTCAAAAAAGATGCGGTATAACTCATACTTCGGCTCCGTGACAAATTGGTCCGTGTGGGATTCGTAATAGGCCCGCATGTCCTCATCGGTCAGTTCCTCTCGATCGATGAGAGACCGCACATATCGATCTTCCAGCTCGAATTCATCCCAGTATCGCACTCGCGGGACAACATCCTCTTCCGTGTATCCTCTACGCCGGGCCTCCACGCGCAGGAACAGTGATGCGGCCATACGGTCGAACCGATCCCGGCGCTCTTGCGTGGTCATTCCGGCCAGATCCCCGACCCTGTTTCGAAATTCACCAAAGGTCACCGGCGGAAGTCCCCGCACCTCCAGAATGACCGATGCATCCCTCACATCCGGGGCGGCCAGGAGATCCGGCTTGTAAACCAGCCTGTCTCTTGCCACCAACTGCTCGACAAGGATTTGTTCCTCCCGATGCCGACGTTCGGCATAAATCTTCTCGCGTATCTTCGCCTTTGTGATCGGCGTCAATTCCTCTTTCACCCCCGGTGTTCGGTCCATAAGCTGAAAGAACACGACGCCTTTGGGCCGATCCAGGATATCCGTGTATTCTCCCGTGGCGCAGGAAAGAATCGCCGCCTCGATTTCCGGGGGCGTTCCCGGATCGCCACGAGGGCGCGGTCCCTGCGCCTTGCCGCGAAGATGGGGCGGGGAATCCGAATACTGCTGAGCGACTTCCTCGAAATCCTCTCCAGCTTCCAGCTTCTTCCTGGCCTCTTTCAGCCGTTCGATCGCTTTGTCACGGCCCCCGTTATTCTCATCAAAAGCCACGATTCCCCGAAAGGTATAGGTCTCTTTTTCGGTAAACTCCGATGGATTCTCCCGGTAGTATCGCTCCACATCCTCATCCGTCACAGAAATCTTCAGTTTGGTATCGATGTCAAGAACCAGCTGACCGAGTTTTTGGGCGACAAGCTCCTCCCGCCACTTCCGATAGTCCTCCGCCTCGTGGAGCTTTTCCGATCGAGCCATTTCGGCAACAACCCGTCGGTAGGCCATCTCCGGCAATGTGTCCCGAATCTCTTTTTCGATGGTCCCCTGGACTTTTTGAAGAAGCAGATAATCGAACTGGTTTCGTTCCACCAGGATTGCCAGCAGGTCACGCACTGTGAGGACCTCATCGCCATATCTCGCCAGTACAAGGTCCCCGTCGAAAGCGAGGCGGGTCCCGCTTCCGCAGTTCATCGCCATCAACATGGCCGGAACAACAAACCAGAAATACCCGATTTGATAAATGCGCATTTTGTGCAGAATAGACATCATAGGAAAAATTCGCCTTATCTTAATCTCCAATTCATGCCCGGATTCCGGATTTCACCGGAATGACAGTTATTCCCACGAGCAACCACAGGGAGTTGCCCCTGCGAATCCTATCCCCGGGGTGGCCAGACCTCCGTGCCTGCCACAGTTTAGCGACAGTAATAAAACTCCCATAGATTGCTTTCAACAGGCCCTTTCCCAGCTTGACGGACTGCGGGGACATGGTTAACGTTCCGGCAAAGCGGTTGTTTTTCCAGCTGTGATCGGAAAGGAATCCTGATGGCCCATGACATTCTGATTCTCGGTGCGGGACCGGCCGGATTGGCCGCCGGGATTTATGCCGGCCGCGGGAATATGGACACCGTAATCTTCGAGCGAACGGCGGTCGGCGGGCAGATTTCCCTTACGAATGACGTCGAGAATTACCCCGGATTCCCCAATGGGGTGGGTGGACAGGAACTGGCTGACCTGTTTCTCAAACAGGCCGAAAAATTCGGGGCAGGGCTGGTCAACCAAGCCGTGAATGAAATCTCGAAATCCGACCATATCTTTCGCGTATCGGGATCGAGAGGGCAATGGGAAGGGAAATCCCTTATCTTCGCCTGCGGGGCGGATCCCAGACGGCTGGAGATTCCCGGTGAAAAAGAATTCACCGGACGGGGTGTTTCGTATTGCGCCACCTGCGACGGCTTTTTCTTCCGAGGCAAACATGTAATGGTAGTCGGCGGCGGCGATGCGGCCCTGGAAGAAGGCCTCTTCCTGACCCGGTTCGCCGAGACTGTTACCATCGTCCACCGCCGGGACCGGCTTCGCGCCTCGAAGATTCTTCAGAACCGCGCTTTCAAAAATGAAAAGATTTCTTTTCGCTGGGATACTGTTCTCATACAAATCTGCGGCGACAATACTGTAACATACGTCAAGGCCAAAAACGTTAAGACAGAGCAGGTCGAAGAGATTCCCATTGACGGTGTGTTTGTCTTTGTCGGGCATATCCCCAATACCGGCCTGGTGAAGAACCTGGTGGAGATGGATGAACAGGGGCTGATCCGGGTGAATGAATCCATGCAGTCTTCCCTGCCGGGCCTGTTTGCCTGCGGCGACTGCCGTTCCGGAACGGTGCGCCAGATGGTTCAGGCTGCCGGGGATGGAGCAACTGCCGCCATTGGCGCGATAAAATATGTAGATAGTCTATAGCAGGCGACCGATCGCGAAATCCCGATCGACTGGAGATGCGGCAATGAGACGTGTTCCGTTTCGTGGACGAAATCCTCTTCAGGTTGTCGAGAAAGAAGTCGAGACCCTGGGAGTCGCGGCGGAGGAGTTTTTTCGAAACGCGGGCGCGATGACTGCTCTGTTCTTTCAGGCGATTGCCATGGCTTTTTCTCCGCCTTTTCGATGGCGGATTATTGTAGAGCAGATGGTTCGGATCGGGGTGGAATCTCTCCCGATTGCCCTCCTGACCTCCGCATTTACCGGCGCGGTGTTTGTCATGCAGACCGGTGTGGAGTTGGCAAAATGGGGGGCCAAGGTCTATTCCAGCGGAATCAGCGCAATCGGTTTCGCCCGGGAGCTCGGTCCCGTTCTTACCTCGGTGGTCCTTGCCGGACGGGTTGGAGCCGGAATTACCGCTGAAATCGGAACCATGAAAGTCACGGAACAGATCGATGCCCTGAAAACGCTTGCCACCAACCCTGTCTCCTACCTTGTAACGCCCCGGTTGATAGCGGCCGTCCTGATGCTTCCGGCGATCACCGTTCTTGCCGTCTTTATCGGGCTGACCGGCGGGCTGGTCGTCGGCATTTTCATCCTGAATATCCCCGTGACCCAATACATCTCCACCGTGTTTACCTGGCTGGAATACCCGCATTACATCACGGGGATCCTGAAAACCGTGGTATTCGGCGCGATTATCGCCGTCGTGGGATGCCATTACGGATTCGAGGCCGGGTGGGGTGCGGAAGGAGTTGGAGAAGCCACCACCCAGTCCGTGGTGACCTCTTCCATTCTGATTCTCGTCGCAGACTTCTTTCTCAGCGCCTGGATACTCTATTTCATCCCTTGATCTTCATTCTTCACGGGCGGTTGGACCGGACCTTCTTCAACAACCCGGGCATACGCCTGTTCCAGTTTTTCACCGATGATATCCAGGTGGTGGTTCTGCTCTACATATTGTCGTGCCTGCATTCCCAGTTTGGCGCGGAATTCCGGATTGTTGACCAATTGAACGATGGCCTCCGCAAATTGCGCCGGATTTTCCGCGATAATGACCTCTTCATTGTGACGGACACCCAGGCCCTCGCATCCCAGCGCAGTGGTCACAACGGCCATTCCCGCCGCCATGGCCTCCAGGAGTTTATTTCGCACGCCGGCTCCCACACGCAGCGGGCAGACATAAACATCCTCCTGATACAGATGGTCTGCCATCCGCTTCACGTTCGCTTTCACAATCAGGCCCATCTTATCGTTCAGGTTGCTGATTTCCGGGGTCGGGCGTGCGCCGATGATCTCCGTCTTAATCCCGCCGAGGCGCATCCGGACACGGGGCCAGATTTCCTCTTTGTAATAGCGGATGGCATCAATGTTGGGAAAATAGAACAGACTGCCGGTGATTATACAACGGGGCAGCGCCACATTGCCGCGAGTCCGAGGCAGAAACTCTTCCGTGTTAACTCCATTCTGAATAATCTCGATCGGCGCGGAGGGATGGTCCTGCTGAAATCGCGCCAGGTCCACATCGGAACACAGCAGACCCAGATTTACATGTTCCAGAATCTTCGTTTCGTAACGGGGGATCGTAGCCAGGTCGTAGCCGTCCACGATCCGATCCAGAAAACGGATCCGGTAAGGCATACTGCGTTCCAGGTACAACGCCATGGAGTCGGTGAAGTCGATCAGCTTGGGTACACCCGGCAGATCGATCGCGTATTGCCCCATGCGCATTCGGTCGAAATGGATCACATCCACTGTATGATTCCGGACAAAATCTCGCAGCGCCATCCGCAATTGTGAGGACCGACACCACCCCACTCGCAGCGGTTCACCCCGGAATATGGAGAAAAAGGCCGAGACTACACCGCCGGGCCGGAACGCTTTCGCATTCGCGCCCAATTTCGCAATCCGGACCGTGTCATCCATGGTCTGAACCGGCAACTGAAGCGCCAGGACATCCACCTGATGACGCTTCGCCAGGTAGCGCAAGAAATTAAAGGGACGTCGCCCATCCGTCTCCGTCGGTATGACGGGTGTCACAAAAAGTATTCTCATCTTGCCGTTGATTTCGCGTGAGATCCGTCTATCCTCAATCATTTAAGCGCAACTCAAATCGAAATGGGAGAGAGACTGTGGGCGAACGGATTCTCGTGATTCAACGCGAGGCCCTCCCGGCAGGATTGCCCCGAAAGGGATTCTGGACCTGCCCTGAAAAGGCAGCATTGGATTCAATGCAGACCCATCGGTTCCTGGACCGCACCCCCGCCGAAAAAGACCCTTCTTTCAAGCAGATTATTCCATATATCGTGCTTCGTTGCGGCAATTCCGTCTTCCGATATTGGCGGACAAAAAAAGCCGGGGAGTCACGCCTTCACCATCTCTATTCCATTGGTGTCGGGGGACATATCAATGAACGCGATGTCAACCTGTTCAGCTCGTCGGTGGATGAAGTTCTGAAAGAAGCCGCCATGCGCGAATTGCGGGAGGAAGTGGTTGTTCCCATGGGAAGCCGCCCGCATTTCGAGGGACTATTGAATGATGATGAAACGGAAGTCGGTCAGGTGCATCTCGGAATGGTTTTCTCCTGCGAGGTGGATCGAGTGAAAGTCGCCATTCGTGAAACCGGCGCTCTCGCCAGGGGAGAATGGATACAATCCCACGAACTTCCCGATGGCGTGGACTATGAAACCTGGTCGGAAATCCTGATTCGAGACTGGCTCCTGGCGGACCGGTCCGAAGACGGGTTTGAGCCTGCCCCGCCAGGGCCGAAAATGGTCCAATAATTGCTTCCAAAAATGTGAGCGTTACTGGGACAACCGGTAGGGCGTTTTGTACGCGGTGCAACCCATTTTCGGTTGCCGAAATCTTCTACCTTGAAGGATGAGGTTCGTATCATGACATCCTATGCAAGAGATATGTGTTTTATTCTGGCGTTTGTGTTTGTCGCCACGGCGGGCCTGGTTGGCCTGGGCATTGAACTGATCGGCGGGTAGCTGACACACCGCTCAAACATCGCTTTATGTTTTTACGGACTGAGTTCCTGCAAATGGCTCTGGAGCACGCCCTTTCTTCCGCTTCGTACACCGGTCCGATTTGTCCATTGTATTCGCTGCAACCCTTACAGCGCACGGAAGCTGGGGACACTCGATGCCCCATATTCGCGCAAAAGGGCCTGCAAGCGCTTCTCCATTTCTATTCGAACTTCAAATGAAGCTGCGTTCTCAATCAGATTGACCATCTCGCGCGGATCGTCTTTCAGTTTATACAGCTCGTTTAAATCGAAAATCCCGTGGTACCACATATACTTGTATTCATCGGTGCGAACGCCCAGAACCGTCGGAGTCTGCGGAAATGATTCTTCCCAGAAATACTCATAGAGAAACGCATCCCGCCATTCCGGCTGTTCACCACGCGCGAGCGGCAGAAAAGATTTCCCCTGGACCGTATTGGGAATGGAGAGTCCGGCCGCATCCAGAATGGTCGGCGCGACATCGAGATTCAACACCATCTGCTTGTTGCGCCGCCCCGCCGGAATCATCTCCGGGCAATGGGCGATCATTGGAACACGAATGGATTCCTCATACATGCACCGCTTGTCGATCAGGCCGTGCTCTCCGAAAAGAAATCCGTTGTCTCCCATGAATAGAATCAGCGTGGAGTCCAAGAGGCCGATATCTTCCAGCGTTTTCATCACCTCTCCAACACTGTCATCCACGCTGAGCATGGTTCGGTTATAGCCGAGAATAAATTCGTCATACGTGATCGTGTCGTGATACATGTAATCTACGCCGTGCCAGCTATGCCGTTGCCGACGGACCCAGCGTGGTTTCCCGGCGTAATTCTCTTCCGTATCCGCCATGGAAGCAGGACGCGGAATTGTCACATCCGCGTAGGCGTTTTTGTGACGTTCCGGCGGCTCGAACATCGCATGTACTGCCTTGTGGGAGAGATACAGGCAGAACGGCGCATTGCGTTCTTTGCGCAGCCATTCCACCGCGTATTCGGTCAG
>JAKPRU010001105.1 GCA_029557025.1 Candidatus Omnitrophota bacterium
CCCCCCGATGGCTGCGGCGATTCCGGCTCTTCCTGCCACCCGGACGGTTTTACGGATTTCATTGACCGCATCCAAAGCCATTCGCTCTGCATATCCGGAATGGCATTCCAGGACGCCTGGAATTTGGATCTCGATCGGTTACAGCGCTGCTGCGTGCACGTAGCCACACCGCAGAAGACCCTGGTTCCCTTCTGCGCCTATTACCTGACGGACAGCAAAGGACGCAAGCTGATCGGTCAGGACCCTTGTAATTTGTTAAAGTAATACCTTTACCTTAGAGAGAAATCATTGGCTTTTAATCTGGAATCCTGGATTCACAATATTATTAAGGCTTCGGGGATTGCCGACAGCGGCTCTCGGATTTCGCGAGACTGCGTGCAAGCCTACGATGATTTCAGATTGAGGGAGGTCGTGCGTTACTGCTTCGAAAGAAGCGCCTTCTACCGCGACCGGTTTCGGGCGGCGGGACTGGAACCGGACAGAGTTCGCGGCACAGCGGACCTGGGCAGAATCCCATTTACGGAACCGGAGCACATCGCCGAAAATCCCTTTCGATTTCTCTGCACCTCGCAGGCCGAGGTTGCCCGTCCCTACACGTTTATCACCTCGGGCACCACAGGACCAAAGAAGAGAATTTTTTGGACTCCGGGAGACCTGGACAGGATTATCGATTTTATGGCTGCCGGCATAGGCACGGTTGCCTCCGCCGCGGACACGGTGCTGATACTGCTCCCGGACGGAAGGCCTTACAGCCAGTCCGATCTGCTGGAAAGGGGGGTTCGAAGACTTGGAGCCACGCCCGTTGTCGCGGACATCGACCTGGGCGCGCAGGAGCTGTTGGAGACGATCGAGGAAACTCGCTGCGCGGTTGTTTTCGGATACACGCGCAAGCTCTTCCGTCTGACCCGCGAACTCCGGAAGCAGGAAGATTTACAGCGGTTGGGGGTGAGACTGTTCTTTCTCGCTGCGGAATATGTGCCCGATGCCATGCGCCGGGAGTTTCAATCAGCCTGGGGTTGTGGCGTCCGTACGCATTACGGCCTGACGGAGATGGGG
>JAKPRU010001128.1 GCA_029557025.1 Candidatus Omnitrophota bacterium
CGGGCCGGTAGACGGACCGACCTGGACCAGGGGATTGATTCCAATCACGTGAATAGACGGTGTCATATCGTTCAACGCATAACGTGCCTCAAGAACCGGGCTGCCCGCGAACAGGGTAACGATCTTCTCTATCTTGCTTCCGTGAACATCGATCCATAGTTTAACACGCACATACTCGCCACGCTCCTTCAGGATTTCATATTGATAGATGCGAAGGCCGCCGATAAACGGATAGCCGATGAACTCTTCCAGCCCCCCATGAGGATAGAATGCCCGCACACCACGCGGCTCCCCTGCCCAGGGCGGCTTTTCCGGCCAGAGTTTGAACAGCAGATTCTCGTTCTTGCTCTTTACCGTGTATTCGATTACGCGCCCGCCGAATAGAAGCAGCGTGGCGCGGATCAGGTCGTTTTCCATTACGATCTCAGGAATGCCGTCCCCATTCTGGTCCTCTTCCGTTACAGCCGCCTTTCCTTTCTGGGCGCGGACTGCAATTTGGCCCTCAACAGTTATGCCCTGGGTTGTGACTTTTGCCAGGTAATCGCCGGGTTTCAACGAAAACTGAAATTGTGTGATTCGTTTACCGTATCGAGGAACCTCAAGGTCTTGTTCGGCAGTCCATACAGGGCGCTCATCGCCCGATTTGTAAACAGTAATTGTCGCATGGACTTTGTTTGTGTCGGAATAGTTCCAAAATGTTGTAGGATAGGAAATCTTTCCCGGTGCTTCGAGAATAAGGGGATGGATCTCCACAGGACGGGGAGATTCCAGACGGGCGAGGGATTGCCGGATGCCGTCGGGGGTATCCAGGATGACGCCGATCGGATTATCCTGCCCGAAGGCCCTGGTGGTACACGTGACAGGCAGATGAAACCGGCGGATCTCCCAAGCGGAAAGGGTTATGGGTATTCTGAGAACATTCTCGCCGATCCGGACTCCATCCGGAGCCGACAGAGTCAACGTGGAGCCGATTTGCCGATTGCTCCTGTTCTGAACGACAATATCCAGGAATTGTCCGTCTATTCGGCTATCGAGTGAGACCTCTTTTGTGAATTGCTTCTCCAGATAGTCGCCATCGAGGAGAAGAACACGCAATGGGACGGTCAGTTCTTTCGGTCCCAGCATGGCTCCGTTCTCGAACACCCCCACGGCACGGCGTTCGAGAATAGCTTTCATAATGGTTTCTTTTGTGAGAGTTTCGCCTGTTGCCTTCGGATGGAACAAAACCATGCAAGACGGTACGGCCGTGTCGATTGTTTGAGTATATGTGAGAAACGGAGCGTGTACCTCATCCAGCTTGCCCTGGTCGTCGGGACTGTTGGCGATATAACCGTCAAAGCGTTTGGCGTGCTCAGACCCGGCGGAGGAGAGATTTGCAAAAAAGTAGCCGTTGTACTGTTCTTTCCAATCCAGGGATTGTTCCAGAGTGTTGTCCTGCACATCAGGATAGCGACTCATGCCATACAGTACGCCTCCGTTTACGAATTGGCCTGAAATGCACGGAAATGAAACACCGATCTCCTGGAGGGATTTCTCTAAAGGCTCGGGAATGAGGAAGTCGTTGAACCCGCTCACCATCATCCAGGAACAGCCCAGCTGACAAAGCATATTAACCAATTGAAACGGATGATGCCCGACCGAGGGAGTAATCAGGTAATAATTCGTATGGATTCCCGCAACGCCTTTGCTCAACGAGTAGTTCTGAACAATCTTTACGGCTTCTGTGATATGACCGTGCAGGCGAGCGGTCTCTTCCTTTGTATGGCAGGCGATAACAAACAGTGTGCGCGTATGATCCTGAAGGTAAAAGGCGCGATTTCGACGGTACTGAACGGCTTTGGGTAACTTGGACAGAATGGCCTCTGCGGCCGGGTCGCGGTCGGTCATCCGCAGCAAAACATCCCCGCCCGCCAAGTGTTCCTCGATTTCATTGAGTGGGACACCGTTGAGAACCGCCGGCTGTTTCTCCGCAAGGCGAGAAATCAATCCTCTTTGGATCCAGAGTTCGTCCAGTAGCAGTTCATTCCCAATATCGTCCTTGAGGCGGCCAAATTCGGTAATTGGGTCGGTTCGCGAAGCATGAAACAGACCGTTACAGGATTGCCAGTTCCATCGGTAGCTCTCCCAGTGAGTGGTATGCCCATCAAAGGAGTAGTCGTAAGATTCGGCGAGGCTGGAATCGCTTTCAGGAGCCGTGAACTCCAGTTGCGAAATGATACCGGATGCGTCCGCGGAAAAGGCGGGCAACGGCTGAGTACAGAGGAGGACGGCAAAAAAAAGGACAAGTTTCGTTGCGAATCCGTTCATGATAGTTTCCTTTGCTGATGCGGAATTCTCCAAAAGTACCCAATGGGTCTCAGGATTATCGAGTAGGAATGCGAATGACACTTCCGGAGATGAATCGTCCGGCCTCGCTGCAAAGAAACGCAATGATCTCGGCGACATCGTGCGCATCGACTCGGTTGCGGTTCAGCCAGGCGGAGTAGTCTCCCCTGGCGGCTCGAAGTGCCTCCTCAAACCCGATATGTTGTGTCAGTCCGGGTTCGATACAATTCGCGGTAATTCCCTTGTCGAATTCGGACAGCCCAAACGAGGTAGTCATCCAGGTTCTGGCGGCTTTGCCGAGGCAATAGTCATACCCGACACCGGGCAGGCACGGATCATGAAACATGCCGATATGAATAATCCGCCCCCATCTGCGTTCGCGCATCCCCGGTACAAGATATTTCATCAGGAGAAAATCGCCGGTGATTTCCGCGGCGATAGTGTCATTCCAGTCTTTCGTTGGAATCTCTACGTAGTCCCGCACAATCCACGGTCCCCCGGCGTTATTGACAAGGATATCCATATGCCCGAAATGCTTCTGTGCCGTTTGTACCATGGCGAGAATCTCGGCATCGCTTTTGGTATCCGCTTTCACCAGCAGGGTCTTTGCGCCGAGTTCCTCGACGGCCTGTTTCACTCTTTGCGCCTCTCGGTCGACATCGGGGCCGGTACGGTTGGTTCCGTAATTGAGGACAATATCCGCGCCGCGTGCCGCGAGTGTAAATGCCGTGCTTCGGCCCATGCCGCTGCTTGTCGATCCGGTAATGAGCGCTACTTTACCTTTAAGGTTCATGTTTGCTCCGATTATCTGAATAGCCGCAGGCTGGAAGCCTATGCCTCCCAGTCTTTCCCTTACGCTAACTCTCTCACGGGGGAGAGGGTTGGCGCCCATGTATCTCATGTTCTCACATTCCTCGCCCTTTGGCCAGTTCTTCCGCCTGTTCGGTGGCTATTCGAATCTCCATCTCGAGTTGCCTGCGGATTTCCTCCATCTGTTCTTTGGAGGCATTCTCCGGAACCGAAATCGGCTCGCGATAGACCACCGCTCCGGTGGTGAAGGGCAGGGGAATCACGAACCGATCCCAGCTGTTTAGTGTAATCCGCCTGGAAGGGGCATAGGCGCAGGGAATGACGGGAACGGTGGAGAGTTTGGAGAGTTCAACAACGCCCATCTGCACATGCTCTCGTGGTCCGCGTGGACCGTCCGGCGTGACTGCCACGCAAAACCCGTCTCTCAGATGCCGGACCAGCTTCAGCAACCCCAAAGCCGGATCCTTTGCGGAAGACCCGCGCAAGGGGACCATTCCAAATAGTTTCATGGTCAAGGCGATGTACTCCCCATCCCGGCTTGGACTCACCAGAACCCCGGTTTGCGTTCCCCGATACAGGTAGGCCGGAAAGAGCAAACGGTTGTGCCAGAAGGCAAAAAGAAACGGTCCCCCTCCTCGGCGCACTTCCGGCAGGTAATCCCGTCCCTCCACACGGAGCCCCTGGGTACGGCCTACCATCTGCAAGTAAAGCCGAACGATATAGGGACCCACCGCGTGCAAAATCCGGGTCACCACGGGACGCTTGAACAGTTTCGCCATCACATTTTGCCCATCTCAGGGGATTTCGATCAATGTAATACCCGGCCCGAAAAACGAAAGGACGGGCAACAACCCGTCCTTTCGGATTCCCGTGCGATCGGGGGTCTGGATTAACTTACATTCTCTTGTACCGCTCGGCCATCTGCTCCAACGTGATGCACTTGATCTTGGGCGCCTGTCCGGCCTGTCCGAACGCAATCATACGCGCTTTACAGACTTCTCTCATTGCATCGCGAGCGGGGCCGAGGTATTTGCGTGGATCGAATTCTTCCGGTTTCGTCGCGAATACCTTGCGGATCGCTCCGGTCATCGCCAACCGGTTGTCGGTGTCTACGTTGATCTTGCGCACCCCGTGCTGAATGCCTTTTTGAATTTCCTCGACCGGAACACCGTATGTCTGTTTGATCCGCCCGCCGTACTGGTTGATGATGTCCTGTAATTCCTGTGGGACCGAGGAGGAGCCGTGCATGACCAGGTGGGTGTTCGGCAGTCGTTTGTGGATTTCGGCGATACGGTCCATGGCCAGAACTTCACCAGTCGGCTTCCGGGTGAATTTATATGCTCCGTGGCTTGTCCCAATGGCGACCGCGAGGGCATCCACACCGGTGCGTTTCACAAATTCTACGGCCTGTTCGGGGTCAGTGAGCAGTTGGTCGCGGGATAATGCGCCCTCGAATCCGTGCCCGTCTTCCTTATCGCCTTTGCCGGTTTCCAGGCTGCCGAGGCATCCCAGCTCGCCTTCCACGCTGACCCCCAGCGCGTGGGCCTTCTCGACAACTATCCTGGTGGTTCGACAGTTGTATTCAAAGTCCGCCGGGGTTTTCCCGTCTTCCTTGAGGGAACCATCCATCATCACGCTGGTGAAACCGTTCTCGATAGCGGAAAAACAAGTTTCCGGGCTGTTGCCGTGATCCTGGTGCATGACAATGGGAATCTGCGGGTGCAGTTCCGCTGCCGCCAGCATCAGGTGACGCAGGTAGTTGTCGTTGGTGTATGAGCGCGCACCCCGGCTGGCCTGGACAATCACCGGGGATTCTGTCTCCACTGCGGCCTCCATGATCGCCTGAATCTGCTCCATGTTATTGACGTTGAACGCCGCAACACCGTATCCGTTCTCTGCGGCGTGATCCAAAAGAATACGCATCGGGACGAGAGGCATAATGGCTTATCTCCTTGTATCTGAAATGGTTTTTTCATGCAAAGCGAAGGTCTTTCTATTTCAGTCGAAAGCCGCGCATCGCAGGATCATTCTTTGCCTGCGGGCCGACAGTGCCCGAATCCGAATAAACATGCGGATTATACACCTTCGCCGGCCTTCCCAAAACATTACCCTGTACCTCTCTCTTCTACCGCCTGTAATGTCTCCCCGGCACAGCTCCGCTGGGAAACCGCCTGCGCTTCCATATTGTGTACCGGCTGAATGCCGCACACCGGGAGGAACTTCGCACAATCGGACGAGAAGGCAAGGAATCGGTATTGAAAGAATATACCGAAAATATCGTTGTACGCCGGGTGATCGACACAGTGCCGCTTCTGAAGGGAAAGCAGGATCCGACCAAAGAGGATGTGAGAATTAAGGGATAGGATGCTTCTCCAAAGCTTGTGAAATGTCACTCCGGACGTTCTCCGGGTGGAAGGCTTGTTCAATGTGCCGGGTAAACATAGCCGCGCGTTGTTCCCAGGTATGGGATAGGGCTATTTCCTGGCCCCGCTTGCGTAAAGCATCCCTTTCGGGTGTTCCGGGCGCGTACCTTCGGAAAATCGTTTGTAACTGAGAGACTGTGGAGAATTGGGGGACTGTATCGGCGAAGATGGCCTGGATTCCGGGATTCGTATCGGAGACGGCAAACCCGCCGGAGGCAAGAATGTCGAATATCTTCACTGCGACAAAACC
Source organism: Candidatus Omnitrophota bacterium (assembly GCA_029557025.1). GTDB lineage: Bacteria > Hinthialibacterota > Hinthialibacteria > Hinthialibacterales > JAKPRU01 > JAKPRU01. The sequence continues at coordinate 5,809 of JAKPRU010001128.1, forward strand.
GTAACGCCGCATATCCTCATGATGGTCGGTGATTGCGAACGCGCTGCCGGCGTAAAGCCGGTCAAGACACTGATTCTCATAATACAATCCGCCGATTCGTTCCGGCGGCAGATACGGCTCCCAATGATCTCCCCAGACAAGAAAAGGAAACCCGCTGTCGAGAAGGCATTTTACGGCATTCCGCAGGTCGCCCTGCGGGCGGGCGTTTCCGACAAATACGGCGGGATAGCGAATTTCGCTAGACGGATACGGTTCCCTGGAGGTTGCGCCGATCATCAATTCCGACGCAAAGCCGATACTCTCAAGGTGTGTCCGAAAAGCGTCGGAAAGAACGAAGAGATGATCGTATCCGGCAAGGCATTGCGGCTGGGCCATGTCGGGATGGCTGTAAATCCAGGCAATATTGTATGTCTCCCTGGGCAGGGTTGCCGGGAATCCGAAAAGGTGGATCACAATATCGGGCTGTATCCGTGTGACGGTGTGCCCGGAAAGACCGAGGCAACGAGTCAGTTCATACTGCACCCAATAATCGCCCCAGAGAAGTTTCCTGAATTCATCTTTGGAGTCATCCGAGGCGGAGTAAACCCGAATAGTCAGCGGCTGACCGGATGCCTGTTTGCGGGAAAAATGCAGCCGCTTGGCCAGCGTGAAGAACTTCCGGGCGAGATCCAATCGCTGCAACCGTGCGAACCTCTCGGCGATATGGGCCAGGTCTTCGGGAGACATCTTCTCTGGGGATGAAGCGGCATTCATATCGGATTCGGCCCTGCGCGTGAGTTTTTCGATGATTGCACAATTTGGAAAATCCCTGCAAGGCTGCGCATTCCTGCATGAATGTGAATATGTTAGGCTAGGTTTTCGATTCTTTCAGCCTTTTGAAAGCCCGATGTCCCACTCCAGCCCAACCGCACCATGGATTTCCCTGGCGGATTTTGTGCCGCGATGTCTGGAGTTGAACCTGGAATACTTACGTGTCACTGAGCCGGAGTTTGTGCGGGATATTCCTCGTCTGAAAAACCGCAGAGATATTCTGCTTCAACAGACCGGCGAATACTTCCGGTGCAAGACAGTTCCCGGTGCGGAGCGTTGGATTTTCGGGCAATCCGGTGTTGACGCGGAGATCAAACGATACGACCAGGCCCTGTCACGGATTCTGCCGGAATGCCGGAATCTGTTTTTGATGGGGTCGGCGTTGGGGTATCCGCTGGTTTGGATACGGAGATATTTCCTGGATAATCCCACGCTTCGTGTTGTCCTGTGCGAGCCCGATCCCAGCGTTCTGCTGACCGCATTTTGCGTTACGGATCTCCGTGCGTATCTGTCCAGCCCTCGATTTTTCTTATATCTCGGGCCATGGACCCATCACGACCTGGAATGTTTCCTGTCGCGCGCGGGCCTAACCGCACCGGAACGAACCCGCGTTCTTATCTGCTCCGGTGACCCGCCTGCTCCGAACGTGATGCCTGTCATTGAAAAAATCCCCGAGATGATCCATTCCGTATTTCAAAAAACGGAGCAGCGGTGGAATCGCGTTGCGCAGAGGCAATCTGAGACGTCTCCCCCAAGATTGGGGGGGACACAGAGGGGGTTGAACGATGTTGTCTGTATGACATCCCCTGTGATCCGCAGAATCCTTTTCCTGAATGCCTGGTCGGCGCTTCCGTCCGGGATACATATTCGCGCAATCCGGGAGGCGTGTGTCCGTATCGGCCTTGAGGTATCGCAGTTCGATGTGACTCGTTTGCTTATGGAACGGGAGCCGGAGGCATATCGGTCCCGCATTGCCGCCGACCTGCTGGATCGGATGGAGTCATTTCAGCCGGATGCGCTGGTATCGCTGGGATACAACCGATTGTCGTTTTTTCAGCCGGAGGTTTGTGAGCGCCTGAGAATCCCGTTGTTTCAATATGTCACGACGATTCTATATCGCCGACGGGATTTTCTTGATACGGATCGGGTGATTGTGGCGGAGCGGCATCTGATCGAACGCCTGCAACGGCTTGGGGCACAGGGGCCGATTTTCCGATCCATGGCCTCGGATGATCTTGAACCGCCACAGGGCCTTGGAGAGACCGGCAAAGTTCTATTTGTCGGTAACAGCCTTGCGCCGGACCCGAACAAGCGCAGACGATTGGAGGAGAAATGGCGGTCTCGACCCGGATTTCTCAATTCCCTGAACGAGATGGCCGAGGAAATCTCTCATATTGAATCGAAACACAACCTTTACGATATGATGAGAAGTCATTTTCAAGGGATTGACGATGATGAAGAATACGATATTTTCGACTACCTTCTGTGCGAAGGCTCGGCGCGTCGCCGCATTCGAATCCTGGAGAAACTGATCCCCCTGGGCTTGGAAATCTACGGAGGTGACTGGGATTACACGTTGCCGGGGGAACATCCGTTGCGGGCCTGCCTGCGCGGTGTTCTGCCCCCGCAACAGGTTCCTGCGATGCACCACGCCGCATCGGTTGTTGTAAACATCCATTCCGTGGGACATCTCACCGGCCCCAATATGCGATTCTTCAATATCCCCGGTGTGGGAGGTGTTCAGGTTTCGGACGCCGGCCATGAATTCGATCAATACCTTGCGGATGGAACGGAGACGTTGTTTTTTCACTCGGATGAGGAGTGTGTGGAGAAAGTCCGCCGGTTGCTGGATCATGACGAGGCACGTCAACAGATACGCTGTACCGGACGAAACCGGGCGCTTCGAGACCACACATACGACCGCTGGATTACCGATGTGTTCTCGGCTTTCGGATATCGTCTCGCCGATTGACTTTCACGGAGATCAGGCCGGCAGCGGTTATCCGGGGTATTTTTACAAATAAGTTCTCATGGAGGTTTTTCAATGGCGGAATTAGAGCATGGAACAGCGTACGGGAAAGAAATCATCGAGCGGATTTATGATGCCCGCATGATTCGAACCTGGTATCGCGATAAACCCGAAGGGTGGCAGCTGATTTCCGGCCTGTGGAGTCCGTTGTATATTCAACTTCGCGCGCTGACCGCGCATCCTGATATTCTGCGTCTGATCGGCCAGCGAATGTCGGAGATGATTCGGTTCCGTATCCCGGAGGCTACGCAGCTTGTCGGAGTGGCGTTTGCGGGAATCCCTATTGCCGTGGCGACTTCTCTGATGGGGGATTTTCCCAGCGCGATGACGCGGAAACTCCCCGGTGTCCGCTCGCTTTCGGATCTGGATAGAGCCGTTGCTGAATACGGTGAACATGCCTTGGTCGAAGGGGAACTGAAATCCGGGGATCGATTAGTCATTGTTGATGATCTCGTGTCGGGATTCGACTCCAAGTTGATTGCGGCGGCACAGGTCACTCGTGAGGTTGAGCGCCGGGCGCTTGACAATGTAACGGCGAATCATGTCGCGGTAGTCTTTGACCGGGAACAGGGTGCGCAGCAGGCGGCGGAACAGTCGGGAATGCACCTTCACGCGCTCATCCGCTTTCGTTCCGAGGGGCTGGAGTGGCTTAAGGACCGCATGTCCCCGCGAGAACACGAGGTGATCCGAAGTTACCTGGAGAATCCGCAAGCCTTTCAGAGCAGGGACGTTCAAAAAACCCTGATCCGGGAGGCACAGTCTGCCTGAGCGCCGCCGTCTGCTTTGCTGTAATGACGGAAGCAGAGACAACTCATGAATTGCGCTTTCAACCTGTGGCTCTCTCTTCGGGAGATGATTGAAGTGAGAGGAAATCGGAATTGGAGGCTGATTCCGGTACGATTCTGTGCCGGCCCAAATTCGCCATGAACTTTCGTAACCGGATCGTCAGCCGGCTGCGGTCGTCTCCGTGCGCCCGCAAGGTCGTGTCGATCGCGTGCAGCCGAGAATACGCCAGGACACACACAAACAGGTGGGCCTCGGCGCGGCAGGCCGAATGATGCCGCACCGGACGAAGTACGCATGTTTCTTGCGAATCCGTGTTTTTATCTTTTCCCTGAAAAACATATCGGCATTGTATAAATGGAATCCATCCCATTATCGAGTCTATCCCCAGTCTCTGATCGGCACTATCTCCCCGATATGAACTCCTATATCCGGTGTCCGCAGCCTTTTCCCAAGCCGAACCGAGATCAATTTGGGCTAAGATAAATTGACGTTCTTGCCGAATTGTCACTATACTTATTTTAGAGGGATTGTAATCGCAAGACCCTCGGAATCCATATTGCGAGAAACCGACGCCGCCCGGCGAATCCGGCTGGAGAACCTGAATGAAAAGACTTGATGCGTTTACACTTGTAGAACTTCTTGTTGTGGTTGCGATTATCGGGATTCTGGCGGCCATTGTCACCCCGAACGTCATTACGCAGATCGACCGGGCGAAGTTCAGCAAGACGGCAGCATTGATCCAAAGCCTTGAGGTAGCCCTGGAAACCTATAAATTCGATTACAAGCAATACCCGCCGGGGATGTACAATGTGCCCGCCGCCAAGGCGATCTCGCCCTCCGAGTTTTACAAAATTATCGCGGAGCGGGCCAAGTCGCCGATCTCGATTCAGGGCAAGGATCTGGCGGTATTTGAAAACGGGCAGCCGTTTTGGGCCTCCCCAACCAACCCGGACACACCGGGACCGGTGGTCAGTATTCTCAGCCAGGCTGGTGTTCCCTCGTTCGTGCTTACCGCATCGACAGATTCAAACAACGACAGACCCCAGGCAATCGTGGATGCGTGGGGCAGCCCGATTTATTATGTCTCCAGCCAAGTGTACTGCCCGAACCGGAATTGCCTTGACCCGCAAATGGCCCGGCGGTACTCGGACATGCCGATCGCCTATGACCAGAGCGGAACATCGGGGAATACACGCGGTACGCCAAAGAATCCCAACACTTTTCAGCTGATCTCGTTCGGTCCGGATCGCAGCACCAATCTGGTCAGTTCTGCCGGGGGAATCGGGAGCAATATCTGGGACGACAAACGAGATAACGACCTGGACGATCTCATTGACCGGGCGGACAACGCCAACACAACGGACAATAATACGCCACCGGAAGACGACATAGCGAATTTCTGAAAAGCCTGTTGGGTGTGCCATGGCAGGTCAGGCGCCTCTGCCTGACGACCGGCGACAGGCGCAGAGGCCTGTCCTACTGGGTCGGGCAATCATTCCGGTAAGTCTGTCACAATAAATCCCCTATCCAACACATTCGCGCCTCGACGCGAAAACCTTGGGAGCAATCGACTTCCGGGCCGGAATAGGTTAAACATGTCTGTTTTCGAAAGCGATCCGAATGGAGGCATGACACAATGATCGAGACAAAACCTGGTACAAGACCTTCGCTTTCAAGAAAAGTGACCCGGCGTCGGTTCCTGCAAACAACCGCCCAGGCTGGGGCAATCTTGATGGCACCCACCATTATCCCGGAGAAGGCCCTCGGCTTGGGCGGAGCCATCCCGCCCAGTGAGAAGATCATCCTGGGGGGCATCGGCATCGGAGGCCGTGGCTCATTTGTCCTGCGTCGAATGCTGAATGAGCCGGATGTGCAATTCGTGGCGATCTGCGACGCGCAGAAATCGCAACGGGAGAACATCAAGGCTTTGGCGGATCAGCACCACGGCAACACGGACTGCAAAATGTATCCCGACATCCGCGAATTCCTGGCCGAACGGACGGACATTGATGCGGTTCTGATTACCACGGGGGATCGCTGGCACGCCTCGGCATCCATCATGGCAATGCGGGCGGGCAAGGATGTCTATTCCGAAAAACCCTCATCCATGACCATCCAGGAAGGCCAGGTTGTGGTAGAAACGGCCCGGAGATTCGGGCGAGTTTACCAAACCGGAACACAGCGACTGAGTGAGGACAATTTTGTTTTTGCGAACGAGCTGGTTCGCTTGGGCCTTCTGGGCAACGTGCATACGGTTCGAGCGCACATTGCGCCGTGGGATGCAGCCGAAATGAGCCACGAATGGCTTCCGGCGGAACCGGAACCACCGAAAGAGGAAGTAGACTGGGATGCCTGGCTCGGCCCGTGCCCCTGGCGGCCGTTCAACCGGAAATACATTCGGGGCGGCTGGCGGGGATATTACGATTTTCACACGAGCTGCATTGGGGAGTGGGGTGCGCACACCTTCGCCCAATGCCAGGTGGCCATCGGAGCCGGTGAAACCACAGCCATTGAATACGAATATGTCAACAATGACAGCGGGGACGGCATGGTGACCGTCTTCCCGAACGGGATCAAAATGGTCCTGAATCGGGACATGGACGGCAAGTTCTGGCGCGGGTCCTGCGGTGTGCGCTATGAGGGGACCGAGGGCTGGGTTGCTACGGCGGACGGCTACGAGCAGCCGGATGTCGAGCCGATCTCACTGCTCGCCGAGTACGACAAAATAGTCGGCGATTATGTGGCTCGAACTCAGCGGAAAGTTGACGGCCCGATGCGTCATGTCCGCAACTTCTTCGACTGTGTGAAATCCCGTCAGCTGACTGTCGCGAATCCGGTGGTGATGCACCGATCTATGAGCACGGTCCATGCCGCCAACATCTGCATGTGGCTGAAACGGAATATGAAGTATGACGTGGTGAAAGAAGAATTCATCAACGATCCCGAAGCCAACCGACTGCGCTCACGCGCTCAGCGAGAACCCTGGATCATCTGAGGATCCGCCAACCCCGGAAGGAGAATTCGTGATGTTCAAGATAAAACTCAATTCCACCCTGACCGTGCTGTTTTTGTTTGTCGGCATGGCATTATCGCTCGTGCAGGATGTCGTATTCGCCGATTATCGACCGGAGGCGGACCTGCTTGCCGTTCTCAAATCCAGTGCATCGCTCAAGGAAAAGATGGACGCCTGCCGCGAGCTGGCGGTTACCGGCTCCAGTGAGTCGGTTTCCACACTGGTTCCGCTTTTGGGCGATGAACAACTCTCTCACAGCGCGCGGTATGCGTTGGAAACCATTCAGGACCCATCGGTGGATGGCGCCCTGCGTGATGCGCTCGGCAAAGTCAATGGTCGACTGCTGGTGGGAGTGATTGGAAGTATCGGAATGCGTCGGGACGCCAAAGCGGTGAAACCGCTGGCCGCGTTCCTTAAGAATGAAGACGACGAGATTGCGCGGATTGCGGCGCGGTCTCTGGGGAAGATCGGAACGCCGGAAGCCGCGAAGGCCATTCAGAGCGCACTCGCGGATGTATCCGAGGCCAACCGGCTTGCATTCTGCGAAGGACTCCTGCATTGCGCCGAGATGATGGCTGCCGACGGAAAGGAAGATGCGGCTTTGAAGATTTATGATCGGATTCGCGAATTTGACGAACCGCACCAAGTGCGTACGGCGGGACTGCGTGGGAGTGTTTTGCTGCGCGGCAAGAAGGGCCTGCCGATTCTGCTGGAAGCCGTTCGGAGCGATCATTTTGGCTTGGTCCAAGCTGCCGCACGCACCGCCCTGGAAATGGAAGGCACTGAAGTCACTAAGGCGCTGGCAGCGGACCTGGAGAAACTCCCCGCCAAGAATCAGATCATTGTTATTCAGACATTAGCCAGGCGGTCCGAGCCTGCGGCCCTGCCGGCGCTGTTCAAAGCCTCCAAGAGCGGGCAGAAATCCGTGCGCCTGGCGGCCATTCGCTCATTGCCGGGATTTGAGGATGTGTCCGCCATGCCGGTCCTGAAGGACCTGCTGAAGGATTCTGACCGGGAAATCGCAGAAGCGGCCCTCGCAGGTCTGGGCGCACTTCCGGGCGAAGAAGTGGATAAAACCGTCATTGCCATGGTCAATCAGTCGGACTCGGCGACCCGGTGCATGGGGATTCAGTTGATCGGTCGCCGCCGGATGCTGGATCAGATGCCGACTCTTTTGAAAACCGCCGAGGATAAAGATCAGGCGGTTCGGATTGAGAGTCTGAAAGTCCTTCATTCATTTGGAGGCGAGGAGGCGCTCAAGACTGTGTGCACCGCAATCTCCGATCCCGACAAAAAAATCAGCAGCACAGCTGTTTCCCTTCTCTCAGAATGGGCAACGGTGGATGCGATACCGGAATTGTGGCAGCTGGCGAAGACTTCCACTGATGCGGAGTCGAAGGCTCTGGCGTTGCGGGGTCTGATTCGTTTGATCCCTCAACAGGAGATCACTCCGGAGGCCAAATCGGCATCCCTGAAAGAGGCCATCGAACTGGCTTCCGGCAACGACGAAAAGAGACTCGGAATGGCCGCCCTGAAGGCTCTTCCGTCAATAGACAACCTGACATACGTCGCTTCTTTTCTGACGAATGCGGACCTGAAAGAGGATGCCTGCGCTGCATCGGTTGCGATCGGCGAGAAAGTGATCCAGACCGATCCGGCAAAAGTAGTCGATATCATGGGAAAAGTCCTGAAATCGACAACGACGGAAGACCTTGTCAAGCGCGCCAAAGCCCTGGTGGATAGCCAAGCCAAGACATCCGAAAGGTAAGTTCGAGACATCCATGGAAAAGACGCGGTCGGGTGGACCATGCGGAGTATGTCGGAGAGAAAGTTGTCTCCGGGAAACTTTTTGAAAAAAATTCAAAAAAATTGATTGGGGGTCTTGACCGCGTTCAGTTGATTCGGTATATTACAGTTACTCCCCTTCCCGCGCCCGGTGGTGTTACCCGCTTCCAACCCTCCTCCACCGGGTCGCGGGTTCTTTTTTTTCACAAACCGCGCCATAATGACTCACTCAGGGGATACTCCATAGTTATTTGAAGAATATAGACTTATAGCAGAAAAACTCGACCCGTTCTTGCGGTATTTTTGCCCTTCCGCCCCTGAGTGGGCATTTTGGGGTGTTGATTTATGAACAGGAAGGACGGTCCCAGAAGAGCTGCCCCACACGCTCCATCGGTCAAAGGTCAAGAGAGCCATAATCAAAAACCCTCGCCCCAACCTTTTCCAGGAGGGAGAAAGAGAACGGCGTATCTCCGCATAGGCAGCAAGTTCAGCGATGGCAGTCAAAGTCTTCGAAAATGGGAATTGACTCCTGTCTGGAAAAGTTGTAGACTGAGAGTGGTCGTTCAGTATTTTTATATGTTCGGGAGAAAATAAGGCCCGAACTTCTTTGAAGCCAGGCTTGATTTCATCTCAGAAAGAAATCAAGAGAAAAGTGCCCCTGGAGCGGGCCACTTGCCTGGGGGGAATAATGATGAACTGCACTCCTACTGTTGGGATACGGCGAGTCCTTCCAAATAGCCTTGTGAATCCTGTTGCCATTTTCAGGCTGGAGTTCCGGCAAATTTCGCGCACGCGACCTTTTCCGGTCCGGGCGAAATGCGTTTTGTCGAAGGCTTTGATACGGATTTCCGGTGCGGAATGGGGCGGGCGGCAGACGGTATCTGACGGCCCATTGAGAAAACAGAACAAGAGGGCGTCTTTCCGGTAATATTCGGAGAGACCGACAGAAAGAGGGAGCCTGTATTCGGGACAGGGTTCATTCTCGAATGATTCTGATGGGGTTATTATCATGGCAAAATCACCCGCAAGTATCGTGAAGAGTATTTTGATTGTTGACGATCATGCCCTGTTTCGTGAAGGTCTCAGGATGATCCTCGAGAAGGACAAGCGCTATGTGGTGATCGGCGAAGCCGGAACGGCACAGGAAGCCTTGCGGCTTGTGGAGAAAGTCCGTCCCGATTTGATCTTGATGGATATTTCTCTGCCCGATATCAACGGTTTCCAGGCCACACGCCTAATCAAGAAGAAGTATCCCCGGACCCAAGTGGTGATTGTGAGCATGGATTCGGGAACCGGGTATGTTGAGGAAGCGCTTAATTCGGGGGCAAGCGGATATGTGCTTAAGGAATCGGCGTTCCAGCGGCTTCTGGAGGGGTTGGAACGTGTGTCGCGCGGGGAGACATTTATTGACTCTTCGATCACATCTCGGTCGGTATGTGCTTCCGCCTGATTGAATCCGGCCACCTGAACAACTTTCACACCATTCATCCCGCGTTACGTTGTCATTCCATCGCCGCTCCAGTATGCTTTCCCATCGATAACCGAAACCGATTTCCACAATGTATCCCGGAGGCGTTCCAATGAACAAACGTCATGCTTTAATCCTGATCGGCGGTGAATATCATCCATTCGATTCCTGCGGGGAGATTTTGCGGTCTTTTCTGGCAAATACCGGATGGATTGACCCGACGGTCACAAGAGACACAGAGGTTCTGGCTTCTCCCGACCTGGCCAAGTTCGATGTCTGTATTTTCTACACGCAAGGCGGTTCACTGACTAAGGAGCAATTAAGTGGCCTTCTCACCTTTGTCCGAAACGGGAAGGGATTTGTGGGCATTCATTGCGCCTCCGATTCGTTTACCGATTCCCCGGAATACATCGACCTGATCGGGAGTCGATTCACCGGACATGGGCCGGTTTGTGAATTCCAGGTATTCCCTGTCGGATCGGAGTATCTGCTTTCCCGGCGGATTATGCCGTTCCACATCACGGATGAACTGTACATTCTGGACTACGACCCGAAGAAAGTCCAAGTGGCTTTTTATGCCAATTGGATGGGAAAACGGGAACCGATGGCCTATGCGAAACCGTTCGGAAAGGGGCAGGTCTGCTATATCGCCCTGGGGCATGATGAACGGGCGTTTCGGCATCCGACATTCCAACAGATTGTGATTCGTGGAATCGGCGAAGTGACCGGCCTGAAAGAGGGAAAGCCGATCCGATGCGGAGTAATCGGCTATGGACCGTCGTTCAATATGGGCCGGTGGCATTCCGAATGGATTAACGCCACGCCCGGAATGGAAGCGGTAGCGGCGTGCGATATTGATCCGGTGCGCACCGAGGCCGCCAAGAAAGAGTTCCCCGAGTTCGAAACCTATACCAATCCCGCTGAAATGCTGAGGAAAAGCAAGACCGACCTGATTGTGGTGATTACTCCCCACAACGTTCATTACGAGGTCGCCCTTGCCGCGCTCAAGGCCGGAAAGCATGTGGTGATCGAGAAACCGATGTGTCTCACAACAGAGCAGGCCACGGAACTGATTGAGACCGCAAAAGCGAACAATGTGGTCCTCACCGTCTTTCACAACCGGCGATGGGATACGGATTATGTGGCCATCCGAAACCTGGTCGATCACGGGTTGATCGGAGAGGTGTTTCATGTGGAGGCATTTTTCGGCGGATACGGTTTTCCCGGAGATTGGTGGAGAAGCGACAAGGCGATTTCCGGTGGCGCTATGTACGATTGGGGTGCGCATTTCCTGGACTGGATTCTCAACCTGATCAAATATCCCATGGAAAATGTTACGGGATTTTTCCACAAGCGGGTCTGGCATTCGGTCAGCAACGAGGACCAATGCCAGGCGATCATTCGTTTTGAGGGGGGACGAATGGCGGACTTTCAGATTTCGAGTATCGCCATGGCGGGAAAACCGAAATGGCGAATCCTGGGCGAGAAGGGCGCCATTGTGTATCACCACGATGCCACACACCTGGAGGTTTACGGCAAAGCGCACGGAGATATGAAATCCGAATTGACATTTCCCAAGCCGGTCTGGGGATGCCCGTATTATCCGAATCTGGCGAATCACATTCTGCTGAATGAGCCGCTGGAGGTCAAACCGGAGGAGGCACGACGGGTGATTGCCGTATTGGAGGCCGCTGAGAAGTCGTCGAACGAAGGCGTGGCGGTTGTACCGGCGTATCGGTGATTGCGGAAATGCGCATTCACATCCTGATCAGTCCGTTTCCGGAAGCATGTCCGGAAGATATGCGAAGCGGTTTTGGTCGAACTCTTCTACCGCCTTCTCGTAATCTTCCAGCCGTCCGATGTCCAGCCAGCGGCCCCGGAAGGGGTATGTGTGAACCGGTTCCCCCGCTTTGAGAAGGTTTTCCATTAAGTTGTCGAACCAGAAAGGCTCATCCTGTGGGATCCAATTCAGTATGTCGGGCGAGAAGGCATAGACCCCCATGCTTACGATGTAATCAAAGGAAGGCTTTTCGAAGAAAGAAATGACGCGGTAGTTTTCATCACAGGTCAACGTTCCAAAATCGACCGTGGTATGGCGATGGGTGGCCGCGATGGTGGCAATTCCTCCCTGTTTCTTGTGGTATTCCAGGAAATCCACGTAATTGAGATCGGTAAGGGTATCCCCGTTAATCACCAGAACAGTTTCCTCAAGTTTCCCCAATCGAGACAGAGGACCGATTGTGCCCAGCGGTTTTTCCTCAATGGAATAGTCGATTTCCACATGGAACCGATGCCCATCTCCCATAACCGCCATTACGAGGTCCGCTCGATACCCGACAGCCAGTGTGATTCGAGTGAAACCGAAATAGTGCAGCTGACGAATCACGATCTCGAGAATGGACAATTCCCCGATGGGAACCAACGGCTTGGGAAGGACCCAGGTAAATGGGCGCAACCGATGTCCTTTCCCCCCTGCCAGAATTACGACACGCTCTGTTCGATTCATCCGAGAATATCCGTGGTTTTGCCTTTCCCCGGGTAAGCGACTTTATTAGCGTATCTGAGAAGGAATCATACTGCAAGGAGTCGGGGGAAGACTGGGGGAATGGGACGAATAAGACGGATGGGATCAATGACAGGAGGATTGGTATCAGGTCAGAGATTTTGGGGAGGGCCGGTTCGGATTGTCGAAAGGGCGAGCCTTCAGTCAATCGGTCCGTTGGGTCCTTCAAGAGAGGGAATGATTCATATATTGTGATTATTTGGTGCCTCGGGAAGGTAGATGTTTCTCAATTCAATCCGGTCGGAAGAGAGTGTGCCAAATGAGATCCTTCATCCGACAGAGAAGTGCCTTTACCCTCATTGAACTCTTGATTGTTGTCGCGATCATCGGAATCCTCGCGGCAATAGCGGTGCCGATGGGCGAGAGGTTTTTGATCATGTCGCCGCTTTAACGCAGCGAATCTATCCCCGTATAAAGAAGAAAAATTCCCCCAACAGCCTACTTACATGGATATTCCTTTAGTGTCCCTCCCTCTCCGATGGTGACGGAAAAGGACTTCGTGTCTTCCGGTACGCACACCTTGATATACTTGCCGTTCCGTTCCGGGTCGGGATTGGCGATGAACTCCGGAGAAGTGTTGTCGGCCTCGCTGGTGTCCACATTTCGATGCAGCTGATAGATCGCCCGGATCCTGGGGAGCGCTCTCAGGTCTTTCACAACTTGGGGGCTGCACCCTTTGTGTGGGCCGTTGCAAAAGACAGCCACGGTTGGGTTGATGCTGCTCAGGAAAACCGGATTGTTGCTGACATCGAATCCATGATGATTGACCATATAGACATCCAGCTCGCCGATGCGATTGTCCGGACAAACTAAATCATATTCGACATTCCAGGTGATATCTCCTCCCAGGAAGAATTGGAAATCGCCATAAGAGAGCCGCAAAGCAATGCTTTTGGCATTGTCGGACCCATCTTTCGGCTTGGGTTGATTCGTTTTGCAGAAGTCGTTCGTGCAGTCATAAGCCAGAGAGGGAATAACCCTGGCATTCACAGCAACGCATTGCAGTTCCACTTTCGGTTTTCCGGGGGATTGTTTAAGAACAATAAGGTCACCCGGACGCAGCTCGCGCGAACTGCCGCTGGAGGCTTTGCGATATCGATCGATCAGAAATGGAAAGTTCTTTTCATCTTCCGGGAAGGATTTCGGGATACCGCGATCATAGAACTGCTTGACAGGGATCATTTCGCTGAGATGGCCGATGGCCCCGTAGTGGTCGCAGTGCCAGTGGGTGGTGATGTAGTGATCGATCTGCTGGAGGCCCGGATGTGCTGCAAGGATGCGCTTTGCATCCCGCGCATCCTCGGTGTACCACCCGGAATCGACCAGAATCGACTCGCCCTGCGGTGTGATGATGAGGGTCGCCGCTCCGCCCAGGACATCGATGAAATAAATCTGAAGCAAGCATATTTCAATAAGAGTCATTCTTTCATCTCCTATTTCGCCCATCGACAGGCACGGAGGCCTGTCCCACCCATCTGTCCCACCCATCTGCCCCACCCATCTGTCCCACCCATCTGCCCCACCAGTGGGCTAACCGTGGCTGCTTGGCGGTGCCGGAGTATACCATCGGTTCGGATGTCCGGCAAAAGCGCTGTTCCATTTACAGCAGGAAATAGGGGTGTCTATAATGGCGGTGTTGTTCAGCAAAGGCGAGAATCTCAAGACGTCGAGGTCACGTATTTTCTGTCGGCTCCGTGACTCGAACGTAATCGGAGAAAACCATCATGTCAGATGTCGCACTGGTCATCAGCGATCTGGGAAGAGGAGGGACACAGCGGCTCCTGACCAATCTGGCGAATTTGTGGTCGCAATCGGGGGTTGAGGTTTCGGTTATCACATTGCAGAGGCGCGATCAGGACTTTTTTCAACTCAGTCCATCCGTTCAGCGGATTGAAATTGGGAATGTTTCCGAGTCAAAAAGCATCTTTTCGGCGGTTCAGCGGAACTTTAGTCGTATCCGTGCCATACGAGAGGCCGTTCGGTCTACCGGCGCACCGGTTGTGGTGGGATTCATCGGAGCAACAAATATCCTGACTATTGCGGCGTGTTTCGGTCTGAAGGTTCGGGTTGTGATTTCGGAACAAAACGATCCACGGGCGCAATCCATCGGAAGGATCTGGGATTTCCTTCGATGGGCGTTCTATCGGTTCGCGGATGTGGTTACCGCCAACAGCCATGGAGCCGTAAACTCGTTGGCGCGCTATGTTCCGAAACGGAAGCTGGCATATGTTCCCAACATTCTTGTTATTCCGCCGGAGTCCGAACCGTTTTCATTCGCATGTCCGACCATTCTAGCTGTCGGATGCTTTCATCGCCAGAAAGCATTCGATGTTCTGCTGGAATCGTTTGCTATGATTTGCGCACAGATAACAGATTGGCAGCTGGCATTTGTGGGAGACGGGCCGGAGAAGGAGACATTACGGGAGCAGGTCCGCAGGCTGGGAATCGACGAGAGGGTGCAATGGCTTGGAGCGAAGGAAGACCCCTTCCCCTACTATCGGGCCGCGGAGATTTTCGCGCTTCCCTCACGTTATGAAGGAACACCGAATGTGCTGCTGGAAGCGATGGCCTGCGGGTTGCCGGTGGTGGTCAGCGATGGGTCGCCCGGGCCGCTGGAATGGGTCGAAGACGGCATTTCCGGCAAAGTAGTGCCGGTGGAAAATGCGCAGGCGCTTGCGGATGCATTATTGGATCTCATCCGTGCTCCGGCGGTTCGCAAACAACTGGGGCAGGCGGCGAAATCACGTGTGCCAGAGTGCGCCCCGGAGAATGCGGTGCGGGTATGGGAATCTGTGGTGGGGCTGGGGCAGTAAGGAGGATGTGACAAATGGGATCTGTAAGACCTGTGAGGAATACCCGCGTTAGAGAATCAGATAGGGAGCAATGATGTTCATGTGTGGTATTTTGGCATGTTTCGTCCCTCGGGGGGAACCTGTTGATGAGAAGACGTTTTGTCGCATGCTGGACAGCCTTCAGCATCGCGGTCCCGATGACAGCGGGATATGGTCCTCGCCTGAAACCGGTGTGATGATGGGGCATCGTCGGTTGTCCGTTCTCGATCTGTCACCCCTGGGTCATCAGCCGATGGAATCGCATGACCGGCGTTGGACAGTCGTATACAATGGGGAAATCTATAATTGGAAGGATATCCGTGATCGGTTGGTGAGCATGGGAGTTTCCTTCCGAAGCACCAGCGACACAGAGGTTCTCCTGGAGGGCATTTCGAGATGGGGACTTGAAGCAACCCTGCGGCAATGTGCCGGGATGTTTGCGATTGCGGCTTGGGACCGAGAAGAGCGAAAGATGTATATCGCCCGAGACCGGATGGGAGAAAAGCCACTTTATTACGGGTGGAAGAATGGGACCTGGTGGGTCGCCAGCGAATTGAAAGCCATCGCGGTAGTGCCATCCGGCGGGTGGGAACTCGATCCGGAAGCCATTGTCCTGTACCTGCGATACAAGTATGTCCCGGAACCTTATTCGATTTACCGGGGGATTCGGAAGCTGCCGCCCGGTTCCCTGGCCGAATTGCGGCCCGATGGAACAGCGGATCAAAGAGCCTACTGGAGCTTTCTTGAAGTAATCGAACGGGGACAGGCGGAACCATTTCGAGGATCTATTCCAGAAGCCGGAGATGAGTTGGAGTCTTTGCTGAAAGAGTCGATCCGGTTGCAGCGTGTGGCGGATGTGCCGGTCGGGGCGTTCCTGTCGGGGGGAATCGACTCCTCCACAGTCGTGGCGCTGATGCAGGCACAGGGAGGCGATCCGGTCCGCACGTTCTGCATCGGTTTTGACGAGCCGGATTATGATGAATCCGGTTATGCAAAGGCTGTCGCTGAACATCTCGGCACGGTTCACACGGAACTCAAAGTCACTCCTGATGAGGCCATGGCGGTGATTCCGCAATTGGCTGCGATTTATGACGAACCGTTCGCCGATTCCAGCGCCATCCCAACCATTCTGGTCTGCCGTCTTGCGCGGAAACAGGTGACTGTGGCGCTTTCCGGGGACGCGGGCGATGAGTTGTTCGGTGGCTATAATCGCTACCCGCAACTCTCGGATCTGTGGGGCCAGATGCAGGCGCGACCTGCATGGCTCTCGAACGGATTGTCCGTCTTGTACGGAGCGGGACGGCGAGTCTGTTCACTGGTCGGATGCGAGAATCTTGCGCAGAAATTTCTGTGGCATGAGAACTATGCGAAAATCCAGACCATGCCGGAACTGTATGCCAATCTGTTGACGCATTGCAACAGCCTGGACTTCGCCCTGTCCGAGCCGCCAAACCTCCCATTGAAGCCGAAAACGTTTCCGGTCAGCACCCCATATCATTACGGAATGGCGTGCGATACGACGGAATACCTTCCAGGGGATGGTCTGGTAAAGGTAGACCGTGCGGCGATGTCGTGCAGCCTGGAGACCCGCATTCCGCTCTTGGACCATCGCATCGTGGAGTGGGCCTGGACCCTGCCGGAATCCCACAAAGCAGATCCTCAGAAATCCAAGAAGGTCTTAAGGACCGTGCTCTACCGTTATTTGCCGGAGAGCATGATGGACCGGCCCAAGAAGGGATT
>JAKPRU010001131.1 GCA_029557025.1 Candidatus Omnitrophota bacterium
TCGTGTGTCGCAATCCGTTCCCGATCGAAGAACCGATCGAATCCCCATCGCTGAAGCGGTGACAGGATTTCCAGGTATGGTCGTCCGGTAGCGATTCCCAGGGTGAATCCGCTGTCCCGCAGAGAGGACAAAGCGGCGCGGGTTCGGTCTTCCGGAAGAAGCGGTTCTTCCTGGTGAATCAGGCCCGGTTTCGGCCAGGCGTTGACCGATTTCCCTGTCTGTTTCGCATACAGGTCCTCTCCCAGGTACCATTCCTGAAAAAGATTCTGTAAGTCGTTCCAGAGGAGCGTATTTCGACCGAACAGACCCGCGAATTCCTTGCTGTACCCCGCAACCGATTCATGGATTTTGTCCAGGAGATCCAGCCCACGGGTTTGCGGATGGAAGTCGTCGAATAGCTTAAGTTCAATACCCTTTTGTGGAGCCATTTCAATACCGTGTGAGCGGAAAAATCGCCCCCATTCTGCAAAATCCGACACGCGCAGAAGAGTTGACCAGTCTTTGCGCCGGATCACCCGCCGATAGCCTTCCGCCAACCCCCCCAAGCTCTCCCGAATCTCCTTTTCCATGAACCGCCGCTTCGGCGGAAGATCGAATCCCTCCGCTCGCTCCCATTCAACCGGCTCCTCTGTCGATTCT
The DNA here is from genome assembly GCA_029557025.1 of Candidatus Omnitrophota bacterium. Taxonomy (GTDB): domain Bacteria; phylum Hinthialibacterota; class Hinthialibacteria; order Hinthialibacterales; family JAKPRU01; genus JAKPRU01. The sequence goes on from JAKPRU010001131.1 coordinate 640, forward strand.
TCTTCCCCTTTCCGTTCCGAAATCGCCGTGAGCGATTCCACAAACAACGGCGCCATATAAAGACCCGCAACCAAGTACGCCAAATCCCAATTCGTGCTGATTCCACGGCCCTTGCAGCGGATAATCAGCTCTGTCGGCAGGTACTTCCGCCATTCCATGCGCGAGGCGGCGGCCATTTGACGATAGAACACTTCCGGGATGGAAGTGTAATTCGGCGGACTCAGTCCCAGGTACAGCGGGCTTTCCAGGACCTCACGGATCGTCAGTCCCACCGCGTCAAAATAACTCTCCTCGGATGTGACTACCCCGTCCATATCGAGAATCAGGGTGTTCACATTCCAAAAACACTCCGGCAATTCCGGGTTTCGATGTGGGGTCAAAAGCCGCGCTCCCGATTCGTGATCAGCCTGGACTGCTGCGCCGCTCGTAGAGGCTGGTTCGTTCCACCGGCTCCAGGCCGGTTTCCGAGATCAAATGACGAATCCGGTCTACTGTCAATGCTTGTGGAGAGGAGGCCCCTGCCGCATGAGTGATCCGTTCCTCAATCACCGTCCCATCCAGGTCGTTGGCTCCGAAATGCAGCGCCACTTGGGCCAGTTTCACATCCAGCATCACCCAGTACGCTTTGATATGCGGAATGTTGTCAAGCATCAGGCGGGCGGTGGCGATGACCCGCAGGCTTTTCAACCCGGTCGGTTTTGTTCCTCCCAGACAGTTGTTGTCCGGGTGGTATGCCAGCGGAATAAACGCTTGAAATCCCCCAGTCTCATCCTGGAGCTCACGCAATCGGCAAAGATGATCGATAATCTCTTCATCGGTTTCAATGTGGCCGTACAGCATTGTTGCGTTGGATGGCAGTCCGCATCGGTGCGCAGCACGGTGAATCTCCAGCCACCGATCCGCCGAAATCTTATTGGGAAACAGCCGCTGTCGGATTCGCTCCGAGAAAATCTCCGCCCCGCCGCCCGGAATGGAGCCTAATCCCGCCTTCTTCAGACGCTCAAGAACGGACTCCGCGCTCAAGTCCGCATTCCGTGCAAACCCATCGATTTCGACAGCCGTAAAACATTTCAGATGCAGGGATGGATATCGCGAGGAAATGCGGGCAAGCATCTCCTCGAAAAACTCCAGCGGCAGGCTGGGGTGAACCCCGCCCACGATGTGCAGCTCCGAGGCCCCCCCTCGGTCCGCCTCCGCTGCCTTCTCCAATATCTCGTCCAGGGTCAGCTCGAATGCGCCTGCCTCTCCGGCTCTCCGGCTGAATGAGCAAAAACGGCAGCCGCACCGGCAGATATTACTGTAGTCGATATGACGGTTTATATTGTAATAGCAGATATTCTTATGAAGACGTTCTTTGGCGCGAGTCGCCATGCGACTCAGGTCGTGAAGAGGCATTCGAGTCAGCAGATCAAGCCCCTGCTCAGTGTTTAGTCGTTCGTCATCCTTCGCCACCTTCATCGGATACCATGTCCAATCGTCGGGTTATTTCAGATCCACCGCCGAGGTTACGCTTGAATACCGCATGGAAGAACCCTCATCACCCTCACGATTCCACAATCCCCAATCCGCAATCTCTTCACTGCTTGGAAGGTGTCTTCGGGAACTGTCCCTCAATCGACCCGATCCGGTCCGAATTAACATCGCCGAATTCCACCAATCGCCCGCCCCGGTTTGCGGAAATCTTCTTTTTCGGCTTAAGATAACAACTCTTCGGATGTCCACGCCCGACATTCTCTACAAGCACATTGCCACGGGCGACCTCGACGGTACTGACATCCGGCTCCAGCTTCACGGCGAAACAAGTTCCTGTTACTTTCAATCGGGCCTCCGGCGTGGTGACCGTGAATCCCTCGCGAACATCGCCCCGCACATCAAGCCACACCTCTCCCCGTCGAAGCCTGACCCACCGGTCATCGCCGTGTTTCTGGTATGCTTCCACAGAGAACACCGCTCCGGGTTGCGCAAAAATAAGGCTCCCGTCCGGTAACTCGTACATCTGCCCATTCGGATTTTCGCAAATCACGCTTTGCGAAAGGCTTACCTCGAAGGTTTTATTTCCCCAGGCATTGATCTTCACCCGGTAATCGTATTCCAGGTGGTTCAGCCAGATGGAAGAAAGAGTCCCGATTACAAACAAAACCAATGCGCCTGCCGTAACGGGGTGCTGGCCAATCAGCCGTTTCAGACCTTCGCGGCTGGAAAACTCTCGGATGGCAAGGCGGATCTTCCAATGCCACGGAAGCGAAATCATACTGGGAAGGCTGGACATTACCTTTTGGATGAAATCCTCCGGCAGCGGATTCTCCGATGCCGTGGCCCGGAAATGCTGGTCGATGGAGCGCTCAATCGGACCCATATCCGCCAGGAATGCCCGGCATCGTCGGCAGGTCTGAACATGACGTTCCACTCGAAGCCGATCCGACTCGCCGAGCTCTCCGTCCAGGTATTGCAGAATTTCGGCTTCCCATTCCTGGAAACAGCCTTCAGAAATCATCACGTGTCCTCACCAGATATGCGACTCGTTCCCGAAGCATTCGCCGCCCCTCAAACAGTCTCGATTTCACAGTAACCTCCGGCAAGTCCAACATCTCCGCCACCCGCTGATAGGAATACCCGCCGAGATATTTCAGCCGAAGCAAAACTTGGTACTTCTCCGGAAGGTCCCGGATTCCCTGGAGCATCAGAGCCTCTCGGTCGCCCGGGATGTCTTCCACCGGCCGGGTGGCAAGAAACTCGACCTCTTCAATCGGGACTTGCTCGCCGATTACCCTCCGCTTCCGCAGGGTCACATAGCAAATATGGCGCGCAGTCCCGAACAGCCACCCTCCGAACTTTCCAGGGTCCTTCAGCTTCGGCAGACGTCGGTATGCCGCAAAGAACGCCTCCTGCGACACATCCTGGGCATCCTGCCAACTGCCCAGAATCGAATACGCCAAGTGATACACCCGGCGCTGGTAACGGCTCACCAGAACCCCGTATGCCGCTCGATCTCCCGACAAAACCCGCAAAACCAGATCCACTTCGTCGCTCGATTTGGGACTCTCGTCTTCCGTTTGTGCCGGCTCCGGAGTCAACCATCGTGACGGATCCATCCTGACCGTCCTCCTCTATTGGATGTGTCCAAACGGGCCTGAAAGTTGGATATGCAATGATGTCTCGGTCCAGTCAACACATTTATTATACCGAAATCCCGCAAAGCCGGGTATTTCCATACCTTCTTTTTATGCTCAGTCAATTCAAACTCGTCTCTCCAATGAGATTTCTCCCTTCGGTCGAAATGACAGGCCCTGGAAAACTGGTGGGACAGGCCTCTGCGCCTGTCGATGGGCGAATGTGAGGAATCTCAGGTTGTAGGGTGGGCTCAAGCCCGTCTGCGGGCTAGCTCACCAACGGTCAGCGTGGAATATCCCCAAGTCACCAATGCTCGAATCGCACAATCTCTTCTATCGGAAGACGGCTTTTGCCGCGCGGCCGGTCCGCCGCATATCCCAGCGTTACAAGTTGCACTACACGAATGGCGTTCGGGATTCCCAGTAATTCTTTCACCCCATCCTCTTTGAACGCCCCGATCCAACACGTTCCGAGTCCTTCCTCGGTCGCCTGAAGCGTCAGATGGTCGATCGCAATCGCGACATCGATGGGGTAGCACAGCTGTCCGCAGCGCATCACATGGTTGTCGGTTTCCGCGCAGGCCGCGATCACCACCGGCGCTTCCCCGACAAATTTCTGCCCCATCGCAATGGCGGCCAGCTTCTGCCGCTTGTCAAAATCCTGCACGACAACAAACCGCCATTCCTGACGGTTGCTTGCCGATGGAGCCAGTCGTGCCGCCTCCAGGACACGCATCAGCTTGTCTTTCTCAACCGGACGATTCTGATAAGCACGAACACTATACCGTTGTCGAATGGCTTCACTGACGTTCATGATCTCCTCCCTGCTGCGATCTTTCTTATGGCTTCTAACCGGCTCAAACAGCCGCATTCTCTCTTATTTTCTCAAGAAAAACCTCCCACCCGGAAGCCTGCACCTCCCTATCCGTCCTATTCGCCCCATTCGTCTTATTCCCTTTGTTTGTCCGCAATCCCCCTTTCCTTTCTTCAATTGATAATTCATACTTTTCAATTCCCATTTTTTAATTTTTAATTCATAATGGATGGAGGAACACCATGCTGGTTCTGACCACACCCAACATTGAGGGAAAACGGATTGTTCAATATCTCGGATTAGTCTCCGGCGAGGCCATTCTGGGCGCGAACATCTTTCGGGATTTCTTTGCGGGAATCCGGGACATTGTCGGCGGACGGTCCGCGGCCTACGAAAAAGAACTGCGAAAAGCGAAAGAGGTTGCTCTTGAGGACATGACCGAGCAGGCCCAGGCACTCGGAGCCAATGCCATCGTTGCCGTCGATTTGGACTATGAAACCATCGGCATCGGCAGCGGCGGTAACATGCTGATGGTGAGTGCGTGTGGTACCGCTGTCATTTACCAGGACTGATCCCTGCTTCATCAGAGGGATTTCACAATGAGATATCGTAAAGAATGTGAGGAATGTTCGCGTCGTCAGGCCGAACGGGTGTTCCGCCTGGCTGTGCGGGACCCGCAAGTGCGCAACCGGCTTCCGCAGGATATCGAGGCTCTTCAAAAAGAGGTCGGACAAAAAGCGGTGGAAATTGTCAAGGCTTCGGATCCCCGCCGCAGCCCGGCGGAGGTTTCTTTCTGGGCCATTCTGGAGGCGCATCGGGTAACCGGCTGTGACGATCCGTTTCGTAAAGAAAAAGCGGAATCCAACGAATTGGCTTTGAAATTGTATCCCAAACTCAGCGAACTGGCGCAGCAGGCCCATGATCCCATCTTGACAGCCTGTTTACTCGCCGCGTCGGGCAATATCATCGACTTGGGCATCCAGGAGTCATTCGACCTGGAGGCCGCCATCTGTCATGCATTGGAGCAGGGTTTTCGACTCAGCCACTATGATCGACTCAAACGGGAACTGGAGAAAACGGATCGGTGCGGCGGGCTGCTCCTCTACATTCTCGACAATGCGGGGGAGATTGTATTCGACCGCATATTGATTGAGCAGATCCGGACTTGTTTCCCGTCGATTCGAATTGTTGCTTCGGTGAACAGCGGCCCGGTACTCAATGATGCACTCATGGAGGATGCAGAGGCCGTCGGTCTGTGCGATCTCGTGAAGGTGATCGAGAATGGACATCAGGACTTGGGGACTGTGCTGGAGCGCTGCAGCCCGCAATTTCGTGACATGTATTTCAGCGCGGATGTAATCATTGCCAAGGGCCAGGCGAACTACGAGACCCTCGACGAACGACCGGAGAACATTTTCTTTATTCTCAAGGCAAAATGTGAACTCGTCGCCCAATCCCTGGGCGTCAGCCTCTATGATCCGGTGTTGGTAAAAAAATCTGATTGATTCCCTCTCCCTGCAAGATCCGGTAGGACAGGCCCCCGTGCCTGTCAATCATCGGAAACCTGCCCTCTCCTCCCTGCTTGTGATCTTTCTTCTAGCCTCTAACCGGCTCAAACAGCCGCATTCTCTCTTATTTTCTTAAGAAAAACCTCCCACCCAGAAGCCTGCGCCTCCCCATCCCTCCCCTCCGTTCCATTCGTCCTATTCCCTTCTTTCCTCCCCGGTAATCTTGTCCGATTTCCCGCTAACCCGCTATATTCACCGTCTGTGACAAATCTATCGAGGTGTTTGTGCCGCACTCTCAGAGAATGATTGGAGGATCTCCATGCCGCCACGGCAAGATATCAAGAAAGTCATGATTATCGGGTCCGGGCCGATTGTGATCGGCCAAGCCTGCGAATTCGATTATTCGGGAACCCAGGCCTGCAAAGCTCTGCGCAAACTGGGCTACGAGATTGTCCTGGTGAACTCCAACCCGGCTACGATCATGACCGATCCCGGTATGGCCGACGCCACCTATATTGAACCGCTGACCCCGCAGGTCATGGAAGAAATCATCGCCCAAGCCCGCCCGGATGCCCTCTTGCCCAACCTCGGCGGCCAGTCTGGTCTCAACCTGTCCTCCGAACTTGCCCGCATGGGGATTCTCGAGAAATACGGTGTCGAGTTGATCGGGGTCACGGTGGATGCCATCGAACGCGGCGAGGACCGCCTGGCATTCAAACGAACCATGAACGAACTCGGCATCGACATGCCCAAAAGCGAAATCGCCCACACCATCGAGGAAGCGGAACGCATGGCTAAAGACTTGGGATATCCCGTGGTGATCCGTCCTGCCTATACGCTCGGCGGGACCGGCGGCGGCATAGTCTATAATCCCGAAGACCTCCGCCGAATCGCCGCTCGTGGAATTTCCGCCAGCCTGGTAGGCCAAATCCTTGTCGAGGAATCTGTCCTCGGATGGGAAGAACTCGAACTCGAGGTTGTCCGCGATGCCAAAAACCGGATGATTACGGTCTGTTTCATCGAAAACGTCGATGCCATGGGCATTCATACCGGCGACTCGTTCTGCACTGCCCCCATGCTCACCATCGCTCCGGAGCTTCAGCAACGTTTGCAAAAATACTCCTACGATATCGTCGAGGCCATACAGGTTATCGGCGGAACCAACATTCAATTCGCTCACGATCCGAAAACCGACCGTGTCGTCGTCATCGAGATCAATCCACGGACTTCCCGCTCTTCCGCTCTGGCGTCGAAAGCAACCGGATTCCCCATCGCCTCTGTTTCCGCCATGCTCGCCGTTGGGGTGACACTGGACGAGATCCCTTACTGGCGCGATGGGACGCTGGACAAATACACCCCATCTGGCGATTACGTTGTCGTCAAATTCGCTCGGTGGGATTTCGAAAAATTCAAAGATGTTCAGGATATCCTTGGAACCCAGATGCGCGCCGTCGGGGAGGTCATGAGCATCGGAAAGAACTACAAAGAGGCCCTTCAGAAATCCATTCGCTCGCTCGAAAAAGGCTGCTATGGACTCGGATTCCACAAGAACCTCAATCGACTAACTCTTAAAGAACTGTACAAACTTCTCGCCGAACCGACCAGCATTCGTCAATTTGTCATGTATGAGGCATTACGGAAAGGCGCGGAGATACAGGACCCTTACGAGAAAACCCACATCAAGCCCTGGTTCATCCAACAAATGAAGGAACTGGTGGAACTGGAAGAGGAGATCCTGAAATACCAAGGCAACACCTTGCCGGATGACCTGTTCCTGCGCGCCAAAAAAGATGGCTTCGCGGATCGCTACTTATCCCAGCGGCTCTCAATCCCGGAGAAAGACTTGCGCGATCGACGGAGGTCGCTGGGATTAGTCAAGGCGTATGATGCCGTCCCCGTGAGCGGCGTGGAAAATGCCGCCTATTATTATTCCACTTACAATGCACCTGACCGCGTGCCCATCAGTCATCGACGGAAAATTATGATTCTCGGCGGCGGGCCGAATCGAATCGGGCAGGGAATCGAATTCGACTACTGCTGCGTTCATGCCGCCTTTTCGCTCCGGGATGAAGGATTCGAAACGATTATGGTCAACTGTAATCCGGAGACCGTGTCTACGGATTACGATACTTCCGACAAACTCTATTTCGAACCGCTGACCATCGAGGACGTTTTAGGGATTTATGAAAAGGAACAGCCGGAGGGTGTCATCGTTCAATTCGGCGGCCAAACACCTCTTAATATCGCTAATGAACTGGCACAGGCCGGTGTAAAGATTCTCGGAACCGCCCCGGAGATGATTGACTTGGCGGAGGACCGTGACCGGTTCCACCAGAAAATGCAGGGGCTGGGCATCCCGCAACCGGAATCGGGAATGGCCAAAACGTTCGATGAGGCAATCGAAATCGCCGAACGAATCGGTTACCCGCTCATGGTCCGACCGTCTTATGTACTCGGCGGACGCGCCATGGAGATCATTCACGACCAGGAAATGCTGAGGCATTACCTCGCCGTTGCGGTGGAAGTAACTCCCGACCGCCCCATTCTGATCGACAAGTTCCTGGAAAACGCCATTGAAGCCGAGGCAGATGCGATTGCAGACGGTAATGATGCCTTTGTCCCGGCCGTCATGGAGCATATCGAATTAGCCGGTATCCATTCCGGTGATTCCGCCTGTGTCATCCCGCCGATCAGTATCCCGGTCAAACACCTGGAAACCATTAACGAATACACACGAATCATTGCCACGGAATTGAATGTTGTCGGTCTGATGAATATCCAGTATGCCATTATGAACGACACGGTTTATGTACTCGAAGCGAATCCGCGAGCGTCACGCACCGTGCCGCTCGTCTCCAAAGTCTGCGGCATTTCCATGGCCCAAATCGCCACACAGGTCATGCTCGGCAAGAAAATATCGGAATTGAATTTGAAACACCGCCACATCCCCCACTACGGTGTCAAGGAAGCCGTGTTCCCGTTTTATATGTTCCCCGAAGTGGACCCAGTACTCGGCCCGGAAATGCGTTCCACAGGCGAGGTGCTGGGATTAGCCGATTCGTTTGGTCTGGCCTTCTTCAAGGCAGAGGAAGCCGCCAAACCCGCGCTTCCGACCGAAGGAACCGTTTTGATTACGGTCAACGATGCCGATAAGCCCGCCTCCCTCGATGTCGCGAGACGATTTAAAGAACTCGGATTTCGTGTGGTCGCCACAGAGGGTACTCACAGGTTCTTGGCCACAAACGGAATCGAAACCGAGGTAATCAACAAAATATACGAACCACGACCGAATCTGGTCGATGCCATCACGGACGGCAAAATTCAACTGGTCATCAATACCCCCATCGGAAAGTTGGGGAAATATGATGACTCGTATATTCGAAAGGCGGCGATTAAATACAAAGTCCCCTATATCACGACCATGGCCGCAGCGGCCATCGCCGCAAAAGGAATTGAAGCCTACCGGAAAGGTCGCGGTGGCGTCAAATCCCTTCAGGCCTACCACGCCGGAATGGAGTAGGTGGGGCGGTTCAAAATCGGATTCGGTTTCCTTTGCCCCCGGAAAGGGTCTGCTGTGGGGGTCTTTTCAGGTAGCGCAGGTGTCTCCGCCTGTGGCCGGTGATACCGGTTGTTCCTGTAATGGCTCGCCCGAATCACGCCTTGCTTGATTCGCAAGAATATGATAGTCTCGAATCATGTTGAATGGTGAATCGGCCTCGGCACTGAATCGAGGTAATACCACAGATCAAAGGGGGCAGTATATGCAACGCCGTGCCTTCACATTGATTGAACTCCTCATTGTTGTTGCCATCATCGGAATTCTTGCCGCGATTGCCGTACCCAATTTCATGAATGCCCGAGTCCGCGCGAAAGTCGCGCGGGTTCAATCCGATCTCAAAGCGATTTCCACAGCCCTGGAACAGTACTATATGGATTGGAACAGCTACGTGGAGGACCATGACAACGATGCCGGCCCGTTTGGGTTCAAACGATTGACCACTCCGGTTGCGTATATGTCCGGATGGCCGCGTGACCCGTTCCCCAGCAATTACCAGGAAAACCAGGTTGAGAATATGACTTACGAATTCGGGTCCGGCGATGCAAATGTCATGAACAGCACAAAACAATGGCCCTCTAATGCGTATCTGATTATTTGTTCCGGGCCGAATCTGAGCGAGGAAG
>JAKPRU010001136.1 GCA_029557025.1 Candidatus Omnitrophota bacterium
AGAAAGAATTATGAAAAATTCGTAACAAAAAATTGGGACAATAAATGGTTGAAGAATGGTGAAGATGAAAATGAGAGCTTATATACATACGATGAAACTGTCCTAGGCATACTTCCCGTACCGAACAATCTCCTTCCCATTGCCCGGATTGTAGACACAGACCGATATGTCGGTTCAAATCCTGATGTTACGATCAATCAGCCCACAGGCCTTGCAGAGTATTCCAATGCAAACTTTTTCAGCAGGGACACGATATTCAAAACAAACAAGTTTCCCTATCCGAGCAGGGACAGCGTCGGGTCTTCTGTCGACATGCCGGTGCCTGACCCCAGCGATTCGTCGAGAACCGTAAGCAGACAGTTTTTTGTGAAGACGTGTCATGGGGATACGGGATACCGGCTCTGCACCGTGCCTGTATATGATGAATGGATGACAATGGATTCGATGCTCGACAACAATGTTTACGATGATTATGCCCAGCGTCTCATCCCACGCGCGGTGAGCTATTCGGCAGGGCTCCTGAAGTATTTTTTCCGCGGCACGATCGATATCGAATCGTTTGCCGTATCAGATACAGGTGGGGAAGGAGGCGCTCAGCTCATCGTCTCCGCCAGGAACACCTCGGGCGGAGAAGACGGTCTGGAGGAGATGAGCGATGGAAGCATCGAGCTGGCCATTCACTACTGGCCCGCCGATGATAAATACCAATATCTCGTTCTCCCGGAAGCGAACGGTGTCGGCACAATAGAGAGAGAACCCACCGAGCTCGTGTTCGACCTCGGCGATAACCCGCCTCCGATTTTTGCCGAAAGGTGCTCCTTTTATCTGGTATACCGCGGCGAGCTCGGTGCGGAAAAAGACGCTGTGTGTGTAGGTCATGCAGCAAACGAAAACAAAATAGCAATGTCTCTCCCTGAGGCAGGCGTCTATGCCCAGCTGTTGTCAGAACCCGACCGGCCGGACTCACAGGGCTTCGACCATATCAGGATCCTGGCTCAGAACGTAACCGATGGCGGTGTGGAGATGCCGGACGGCTCGATCGAGCTCGTCGTACAATATCGGGTGTCGGATTATGATCCCTTCACGCCCCAAATCTCTTATCCGGATCCGTTCGACAACCGTGTTCGCTATTGCACAGCGTCCACGGATATTCGATCCATTCCGAGAGACCGGCCGGTCGAGATCGATTTCGATCTGGGCGACAGCGGAGTGCCTTTATGGGCCTACGACATCTATGCATACGTGGTGTACCGTGGTGCGCTGACGCTGGGCAATGAGCTGATCGGAGAATACTCCCAGGCCGTAGGTTTCAGGGACATCTCCGAACCGACGCCTGTCACGGTCGTGAACCATACCGACAAGGTGAATCTTTTCGGACAGTGGTACGATACCGGTCTTGATGCACTGGACGCGGTGGATGGCGGCAGCAGCGGCAACGGAAACGGCTATGGGGACGAGCACACGG
>JAKPRU010001158.1 GCA_029557025.1 Candidatus Omnitrophota bacterium
TTTATCGTTCCCTTCAGGGCCTCCGCCTGGAATTGCTGATTCTGGGAATCCTTGCTGTGCTGTGCCTGGCGTGTACTTCCTTCGGTGGACAATCGTTTTCTGCCTGGCGTAGCGTTGCCCTGGGACTCGCGAGCGGATTCCTGCTCTTGACACGGACGGCATGTGTGCCATTTATTGGTTTTGTTTACCTTTGGGGGGTCTGGAAGCGTTACCGCACGATGAAAGAATATCTACTTTCCGCGGTTCTCTGCTGCGATATCGGCACCCTATTTTGTTTATTGTTGGATGGAATATGGCGACCTATTTTACAGTGGCAGTTATCATGTCAATAAGTTTTATTACATGGTCGTGTTCGGGACTGGGAATCCGAATAGCTCATCGGTTCCTTTTGTTACGCCTTCGGAGCTGATGTTCCGGATTTACCCCTGGTACAAAACGGTACTGCTTACGCTGGAAGGAACGGCGGACACACTGTTCGGACGATATGCCCTCCGGTTATTCTATTTACCGTTTTCGGTAGTGTTAATTGGGGCCTCGCTGGTCGGTTATAGTAGATGGCTGATGGATAAAGAAGGGATTATGCTGCTCGTGTCTATGTTATTGTTAATTGGGCCGATGGCGTTTATATTGGGAATGTTGAATCATTCGTCTGTTGTGTTCGATTGGCGTACAATTGCACATCCGTTTCCTCTGATGGTTTATGCGGCGACGGATGGGCTGTTGTACCTTGTAGAGAAGGCCTTTCTGTCGGACGGGGAGACCTGCTGATTCTCCCTTACGCCGACGCTCGGATTTCCATAGCACCCAGGCCCGTTCTCCAAGGATGGAGCGGAAAGGTTTGCGAATGCCACGGCTGCATTGCGATCGACGTTGGGTTTCTTGGTTTTCCTCTCATGCTTCGGCCCGCTGATGCGATTAAGCCCACGCTGCTGGGCGTCGGAATGACGGAGGTCTTTTGTCACCGGCGAGATGCCTGTGCCACCCTCTTTTCCTCAAGGAATTCGAATGCGGCAAACCTTGTGGTCATACAGGTCTGTGACAAGAAGGATTTTGCCCAAGCCCGGGCCGACTTTTCCCTCGCGAACCGCAATTCCGAGCGGCATTCGAAGCGGCTCGCCATCGGCATCCTGTCTCCATTCTCCCAGGGGATTCCCTTCCCTGTCGAAAGATAAGACCCGGCCACCGAGAGGATCTGTCAGAAACACGGTTCCATCGGATACGCAGACAAGATAAGATTCGACCCCACGGTTGGGTTCCGTGGTCAATTGGACCGGCCAAGTCGCCTTGTGCTGCCAGATACGGTTGAACACCTGCACCCGACTGTTGCGGGTATCGACCACAAAAACATCCCCATCCGCATTGACATCAATTCCAATCGGTTCGTTGAACTCTCCATCCGTGGTTCCCGCCTGGTCGGCAGGATTGCCGATTTTGCGAAGCAGATCTCCCTTGGGGCTGAAGACTTTGACGACATGATGGCCGGTATCGGTAACATAGATGATATCCGTCTGGCGGTCGATAGCGATTCCGCGCGGGCCATAGAACTCTCCCTGGATCAGATTCCGGTACACGCCGCCGGTATCAAACACCTGGATACGGTGATTCCATGTGTCCAGCACATACACCTGATCGTTGCGGTCCGTCGCAACATCCATTGGTTCCTCGAACTGGCCGATGTCCGCCCCCTGCTGCCCGATCTGCCCGATATATTTGCCTTCGGGGTCGAAGACTTGCAGGCGGTAATTGCGTGTATCGGTCACGTAGACGCGGTTCTTCGAATCCAGACAGAGTCCGCGAGGCTCCTGGAACTGACCGTTGGCAAATCCGGGACCACCTTGAAACATGGAGGCTCCGGGTTCAGGCTCGGCGAGGGGAGAGGCGGTGGGAGTTTCGGCAGCTGTCACGCCGCGCAGGGCATTCAAATTTTTGCGAACAGCATAAATGAAGGTGTGGCTGGTTTCGGGACCGGAGTCGAACGCGGCAACCAGGTCCAGAAGATTCCCCCATGAATCCCACCGTTGGCGGCATCCGGGGGATACCTCAAGCTCCTGCCGACCATAGATGATGTAATCGACATCATACTTGCCGAGCAGCTTGGCAAACTCATCCGGCTGATTCGTGCTATAGATGCGATCGACATCCTGTTTTCGGGGCATGGTTTCATCGGCGTGCAGGCGTTCACCGACATGATGCGCCCAGCCCAGAACGGTCGGGCAACCGGTGTTGGTTGAGAACATGCAGAACTCGCGATACTGACGGTCATACCCATGGGCTTCCAGAATCACCGGAACACCTTCGATGGCATACCGGATAAACTGCATGGCCCGGTATTCATCCGGTTTATAGGCATTCATATAAGCCATACCGTCGAGTGTGGGCACGAATCCTTTCCGGTCGTTTGTATCGGGAGCCAGGGTAATCGAAAATCCGCCCGCCACGGGGAACACGACAGATGCCAGCAGAAGCAACATCGTGATAAAGGCCCAGCCCGAACGACAGCCACGG
>JAKPRU010001197.1 GCA_029557025.1 Candidatus Omnitrophota bacterium
AGAAACAGACCGTCTCAAATCAGCCTAAGTTAATAACCAGGAACCCACCCTGAATCAACGCACGAATGCAGATCGCCACACCCAGCAGTGTAATCAACACCGCCGCCATGATCGGCATCCCCAATCGAAAGAACACCCGGGCACTCCCCTCCTTGCGTTTGAAACGATCGTCAAACCATCGAAAGAATCGATCCAGAACCTGCTTACATAACACCATGGAAATCCCCACCGCAATCAATACCGCCGCCAAACCCACACTGAAAGAGATAATCAACGTCACTCCCAGGGCCAGTTTTCCATATCCCGCCCCAATCAGAAAGACAATTACCGCCCCCAAACACGGGACCATGCCGCCGGTGATTCCCAAGACCAGCAAATCCCACCAACTCGCATCCGCCGAGATTTCATGCCGATGGTAATGACCTGACCCCCCATGCTCGTGAGAATGAACAGGCCCGTGATCCTCGCCCTCAGCGTGGACATGAGGATGTGTCTCCCCAGCGTGACGATCCATGTCGATGACCGATGCCCCCGAAACCTCCGCCATTGCCTTTGCGAGATAATAGGTTCGGACACGTTTTACAATCATTGGGATTCCGATAGCGATAACCATCAGGCCACTCGCAATCTGCAAGAAAACGGTGGCTTTAGGAGTCAAAACACCCGCCGTCAGAGTCATCGCGATAATCCCCACCGCCAGCACCACAAACACATGGCTCAGGGTTACAATAATCCCCAAATACACCGCCTGAACCAGCCCCCTCCACAGGTGTCCCTGGGTCCCTACAAGATACGCCGCAACAATGGTTTTTCCGTGCCCCGGCGACAAGGCATGTGCGGCCCCGTACATCATGGACAGCCCGATCATTACCAGCAGCGCGGTCGGGCCGACATTCTCCCGGTGAATCAAATCCGAAAACTTCCTTTCCGCTTCGCCCAATCTCCGGCTCGCACCGGAGGTATCCGGTACCGACTGTGTCGCACTGCTCGGAGCGGAAGCGACAGCACGGTCTTCCTTCGGAATCGGCACCGCCTGGCGTGGCTTCACCGGGCTGCTGGGTGGGACCAGCGCAACATCCTGAGCAAGTTTGATATGAAAGATATGATAGTTTCCCTCCGAATCCGGAAGAAGCACATCTTTCGGAACCAGGTCAAAAGGCAGGTACGGATCGAGCGCAGAAAACTGCGTCGGCAGCGCGCGATACTCACCCACAGGATTCCCGGTCTTCTTGACTGTGAAACGAACATCCCGCGTATCTACAAAGAACCAGGATTGCTCGAAATCGGAAACCGGGCGTGTGATACCGGTTCCCGGATCGGGCACAAATCCGACATCCGATACCGCATACTCCGGCGACCATAACAGGCGAACATAACACCTTCCGAATCGGTCGGCATAAGTCCGGTTTTCGTAGTGAAACTCTTTCCCATCCGCTGTTGCCGGAAATGTTGCCTCAAGCCGCAGGATAAATTGAAGACACGTTACACGCGCCACGCCCTGAGACATGCGCGGTGTGTACCCTTTCAGTTCAAAGGGGATTCTTTCCCCGTCGACCGTGAGATGATAATTCGGGATAATGGTCTCGACTAACGCATCCAGGTAAGGATTCAGCTCTGTCGGCGGGACAATACGATCTTCATCCGCGTCAATAATAGAGAATTGTTCAAAGGACGGAACTTCGGCAAAATCCACCAATGCATGATGAACGATCTTGTCACCCACCAGTTCCAGTACGACGGTTTGGTTGAGTGTAAAATTCCCCATCGGATGTGCGGGGACGATGGAGGGGAGAAAGAGGAAGATGCCGGCACAGGAAATCAGAAATCCTGTGCCGGCAATTCGTGACAGGCAAACTGAGAAGAACACAGTTCCTCCGAGATTACTCAACGGTCTCATTCACATAACCGACTATCCATGATACCGCCACAAACATATCTCTTCCCGAACACGCTATGGCTAATAACAACCACCCATCCTCACGCATGGATGTACGTCTCCCACTCCAGGCCGGGGAGATCGCGGAGATCCTCTTCTTCCTCCATGGCAATGCGGATATCCTTGAATCCGCAGAACCGGCGAAGGTCCGCGTAATGATCTCCGTAAAAGATTACACGGTGCAACCCGCACGAGTAGTTGCTGAGAATCCTTTGTGCGTTCTTGACTTGGGTAACGATTTTCGTTTTGCAGCCGCGATCCGAGTCGGGGCTGTCGATGATCGTGCCTGTCGAGTACAGCATAATGTTGTTGTTGATCAGCCGGGCCAGGGTCATCGGTTGACCTTTGCGCATTCTCACTTGCAGGGAGACGCTCTGCGAATCCTCGTGGTGGCATCGGATGTCGTACCGGCACTGCTCGCCGTCGATTCCGTCCATCATAATCGGCGCAACACAGTGAGCGTGAATAATCGTATTGTTGGAAAGGTTGATCACCGGGTCGCTGATAAAACCGGGTTTGCCGGTCAGGTACAGAAAGATCAGGTGTGTAATGGTCGACTTGATGTCCGCCTCGCACACTCCGCCAAGCCCCATGCTCGACAGACGGGAAAATCCGAGACACGGGTACTCGTATCCTTTCTGAACCAATCCCATACCCAGACAATTGATTGTAATCGCGTCGGCTCCCTCCTGCGCCAGAAGATCTCTCATCGCCAGGTACATTTTCGAGGCGCCGAAAATCTGTTTTT
>JAKPRU010001199.1 GCA_029557025.1 Candidatus Omnitrophota bacterium
TCGTGCCCGACGGCTATATTGAAAAAAACAATCCCGACATCTCTGGAATAACTCATGGTTCTCTATCGGTTGTACTCTTGGCCCGCCGAGAGTGCTTCTTTCTTACTACGCGACCGTACTTCAAAACCATTCAGAAGGAGCCGTTATGCGCACGTTTCGTATTCTCTGCTGTCCGATAATCATGTTTGTTTTTGCAGCGAATTCCCTTTGTGCAGAAGAATCTCCGGAAGTCCTTTTCGAGGCGGCGAAAATCGACTCGGACCAGGCCCTGATTCTCGAAAATCGCCAGGAGTGTGCCATCGAAGAACGACAGGGCATTCCTCTCCTTGTCGTGCAATCCCTCATGGACCCCTATCGGGACCAGGCAATGGTATTCCGCTTTGCTCAGACAGAAAAGGATATCCCGGAGAAATTCGTTCTGGAGATCGAATTCTACGATGAAGGGGCCGGGATCATCTCTCCGCAACTCTCTGCCCGGGCAGCCTCTCGTCACCGGGGCCTCGATGGTGGCCGGCAATGCTCCTATACGCGCCTGAATACGCTTAGAACGCGGAGCGCTTTCTTTGAGTACGCAAACAGAAGGCGGAACAGGCCGGATGAGGATCCCATTCATCTGTCTATCGCAAGTTTGCAGTTCCTGAAATCCATCAAGATGCACCGATCCTTTTCAGAGGAAGAATGGACCGCCGCAAGAAACTCCATTCCGACGGATGTCAAACCGATGGTCGCGCTGGAACGCCCGATGGATATTGTCTGCGGCGCCGGGATTCCCACGCAGGGCGGAGCGGATCGAATCCTGGCCTCTCTCGGATCGGTGCGTGAACTGGTCGCCCTCGCTAAAGTCCTCGGCTTCAACGCCATTGAATCCTATGTCCGCTGGAATATCGTGGAGCCGGACAAAGAAGGCCAATTCGACTGGTCCACCTACGATGCCGTGATTGACCTTCTGAAAGAATATGACATGAAGTGGTTTCCGCTTCTCATTGTCGGATCAGCCTACGCGCTGCCGGACTGGTTTGCGAACAGCAAGGAAAACATCGGTTTTGTGTGTCTGGAACACGGTATCTCCAATCCCATCCAGAGTATCTGGAGTCCGTATCATCAACGGCACGTGACCCGTTTCCTCAAAGCATTCGGTGAGCATTACGAACCGATGAACATCCTTCAGGGCGTCCGGCTCGGTCCCAGCGGGAATTTCGGCGAATCGCAATACCCGGCCGGCGGGAATTGGGGATACCACGGGGAGGACATGCACATTCATATCGGGTACTGGTGTGGCGATGAATACGCGATCAAAAATTTCCGCGACACCATGAAAACAAAATACGAAACCATCGACCGGCTCAATGAAGCCTGGAATGAGAATCTCGCTTCCTTTGAGGAAATCGAGCTGTTGCTGCCGGTGTTTTACACCAACCGGCGCCGACGCATCGACATGACCCATTGGTATACACAGGCCATGACAGACTGGTGTGAATGGTGGGCTATGGAGGCCAGGAAAGCAATGCCGAACACCATGATTTACCAGTCCTCCGGCGGCTGGGGATTCCTGGAGGCCGGAACGGATTTCGCCGAGCAGACGAAAAGCATGGCGAAAGTTCACGGCGGCATCCGCCTCACCAATGAGACGGACAGTCTCCATCAAAATATCTATGTAACCCGCCTCGCGGCGACCGCCGCTCGGCATTATGGCGTTCGCCTCGGTTATGAACCGGCCAGTTCCCACACCGCGCGTGGAACCGGCGGAAGGATTTTCAACACAGCCTCCACTAACGGCGACCACTTTTTCACTTATGGGGGCAACATTTTCGGACAGCAGGCCTCGATCGAAAATTGGCTGCGGAACTTCCACATCCTCGACACACGGCAACCGCCGGTCATCGATGTCGCGATCTACTATCCCGAAACCATGAACCAGCTGGATGATGGCGCATTTCGCTATCTGTACGGCTGGGGATTTTATCCGAGGGCACGTGAGGTCCGGGAACATGTGGAGGTCGATTATCTGAACGAAACCCTGATTCGCGACGGATTCCTGGACCGATACAAGGCGTTGGTGTGCGCCTGGGGCGAGTTTATTGAGGCGGATGTACAAAACCGCATCGACCAGTGGGTGTGCGCAGGGGGAACCTTGATTTATCCGAGTTTCCCAAGAGGCCCCCAGATGACCGTGGAAGGTGATTCGAGCGTGTTCCACAAGTGGAGTCGCGGCGACTGCGGGAAGGGCGCATTTTACCGATTCCAGGGTGACATGGAACCCCCCGACCTCTATGGAGAATATGTCGAGAAGATATTGCTCGGAATGGATAACCTCCATCCGTTCACAAAACAGGCCTTGCAAATCAAGCATCCGCGACGAGTATACTTCAGCATCCAGGAGGACGGGCATGTCCTGGCGATCAACTATGACGATCAACCGGCGCGGGTCGAACTGGACGGTGTGTTCTCCGAAGAGATTGCGCCGTATAGGATCGCAAGGCTTCCGCTTCGGAAATAGAATGCCGTTGTTGATCGCCGGACGAAAACCGGATAGAATGTGTCATGGAGGGAAGAAAGCGGAGGGAGAATGGGACGGAAGAGACAGATTGGATGTACGGAGAAACCAAAAAAACGACAGAGAGTTTCTTTTCGTTGATCACATCGGGGCGTAGCGCAGTCTGGTAGCGCATCTGGTTTGGGACCAGGGGGTCGTTGGTTCGAATCCAATCGCCCCGATTCTTTATGCTTATTAGAATATATTTGTTGACAAACCGGTACATGCCGAAAAGAATTGTCGAAAGACCGGCATGGCAGGAGAAACAAGTTATGCACAAAGGGACGCGGTTGTGGATGATCGGCATCTTAGGGTTAGTAGTGACAACGCCCCTTCCGACACCGGCGCAGAATGTATCCGGTTCGGTCGGCGACCCGGAACATCCTGCGGTGTTCACCGTGCCGCTCGATCTCCCCGCCGGGGCGAAACCACTGGAAATGGTCCTCATCCATGCCGGAACTTTTCTGATGGGGAGTCCTTCGGATGCAAAAGATCGGGATCCGGATGAAATCCAACACCAGGTCACCATAACAAAGGATTTTTATATCGGCAAATATGAACTCACTCAGGCCCAATGGCAGGCGCTGATGCACAGCAACCCGTCCAAGTTCGGCCCGAAACCGAACAACCCGGTTGAAATGGTCTCCTGGTATGATTTTGCCCGTTTCTGCAATGAACTGAGCCGGGTACAGCAACTGACACCCGTTTATGATGAATCCACTTGGACCGCCAACCGCAGCGCGAACGGCTATCGGTTACCGACAGAGGCAGAGTGGGAATACGCCTGTCGCGCGGGAACGACAACCCGTTTCTATTGGGGGGATGATCTCGACGGAACCCAGATCGTCAACTACGCCTGGTGCTGGGACAACAGCCATGACGGTACAAAAGAAGTCGGACTCAAGGCGCCGAATGCCTGGGGGCTTTACGACATAAGCGGAAATGTGTGGGAATGGTGCTACGACTGGGATACCCCGTACCTGTCAAAAGCTGTCACCGATCCCGTCGGGGAGCAGCCGGGTGATTTCAAAATTCTTCGCGGAGGCGCCTGGATCAACGCGCCCCGCGATTGCCGATCCGCCAACCGCATCCGAATGCTTCCGCATTCCCAAGTCGGCCATCGCGGAATGCGGCTCGCACGGACACGGTAGGGCTGGGGGCGGTGGAGTTGACAACCCCAACAAACCGATCTCTTCACAACCCCTGTTTTTCCGCCAGCTGCGCTCGTAACCAACCCGGGCGGTCTGTTGTTATCCCATCTACGCCCAACTCTTTCAAACGTCGGGCCTCATCCGGATCGTTCACAGTCCAGACATACAGGCGCAACCCCGCCTTGTGTACCGCATCCACAAACTCCCGCGTCACACCGGAATGCTGCACATCCAGCCCATCCAGACCTTTCTCCTGCGCTGTCTGAATCAATTCCTTGCCATGCGGAATCAAAACCCCCGTGTCTTTCTCTTTCTCTGTGGATTTAAGCCAGTAAGCAGGGAGATTCGGCATCAACTCTTTCGATTTCGCCACGGTGTCCAGGTCGAAACCGATGATAACTATTTGTTGACTTTTTCCGCTCTTTTCGATAAC
>JAKPRU010001211.1 GCA_029557025.1 Candidatus Omnitrophota bacterium
TGGGATGGCGCCTTTTGCCATCGAAATCGTCGATGTGGGCCTTTCCACTACACCGGCGATGTTCATGTCGACGCAGTACAAAGATTACGCGACGGATGCAGCGATCATGATCACCGCCAGCCATCTTCCTTTTGAATACAATGGACTGAAATTCTTCACTAAAACAGGTGGAGCGGAGCACGAGGACATCGAGGCAATTTTGGAATACGCCTACGAAATACCGGAAGCATTCGCTGAAGAAGAACAAACCGCAGTTGTGACCGAGATGGATCTGCTTTCGACTTATGCAGCCGATCTCCAGGAAAAAATCCGCAAAGGCATCGCTTCAGCGGAAAATCCTGAGAAACCATTGACTGGACGCCACATCATCGTGGACGCCGGTAACGGAGCGGGCGGATTCTTTGTGGAACGGGTGCTGCAGCCTTTGGGGGCCAACACTTCCGGTAGCCAATTCCTGGATCCGGACGGCACTTTCCCGAACCACGTCCCGAATCCGGACAACAAAGC
Organism: Candidatus Omnitrophota bacterium; assembly: GCA_029557025.1. Classification (GTDB taxonomy): domain Bacteria; phylum Hinthialibacterota; class Hinthialibacteria; order Hinthialibacterales; family JAKPRU01; genus JAKPRU01. The sequence goes on from JAKPRU010001211.1 coordinate 508, forward strand.
GGCAATGAAGAGCATCCAGGATGCGGTGATCGCAAACAAGGCCGATCTTGGGATCATCTTCGACACGGATGTGGACCGTTCCGCGATCGTCGACAGCGACGGAAAAGCGTTCAACCGCAACAATCTGATTGCGTTGATTTCGGCGGTGTTGTTGAATGCAGAGCCAGGCGCCACCATCGTCACGAATTCGGCGACATCCGCTCACTTGGAGACGTTCATCACGGGCCTTGGCGGGGTCCAGGACCGTTATCTGACCGGATACCGGAATGTCATCAACCGCGGCATCGAATTGAATGAAGCGGGCACCAATGCGGTGTTGGCTATCGAAACAAGCGGGCATGCGGCATTGAAGGAGAATTATTTCCTGGATGACGGTGCCTACCTGATCGCAAAGCTGCTGATCGCAGATGCGCAGTTGTCAACGGAAGGAAAACGCTTGGGTGATTTGATCGCGACACTTGGCCAACCGGCGGAAACGATGGAGTATCGCTTTACGATCATCGAAGAAC
>JAKPRU010001231.1 GCA_029557025.1 Candidatus Omnitrophota bacterium
GTTGCGGGAGGCGATCCTGCTGGGCCTGGAACTCAAATTCGGAGATCCGGGATTATCTCTGGCTCCGCTTGTGGAAAAGATAGACACCATCGAAAGAATGGAAGAAATCAAAAACATGCTGCGGAAGGCGGAAACACTGGATCAGGTGAAATCGCTGCTTTGATGGGCTGTCTTCACACCCTTTGACTTGCAGGGCCGATCCCATACACTCCCCCATAACATGCAGCCCGGGATGCACATTCTCTTGGATGTCTTATCCGGCCGAGAACAGGCTCGTTTGTAAGACACGAGAGACGAGGAAACGCATGACAGGATATCTGGAAAAGAATCTGCAATCTCTTGGAAAGCGCAATCCGGTACTCAAAGAACGGCTCCAATGGCCCTCACCGGACGAATACGATTTGGAGTGGGTGGGCGGGGAAGGCGCTCTCAAAAGTCTTCGTCGCCGTACCGCAAACGGGCAGTTCATACTGCTTCACAGCTCGCGTGACCCCGAGAAAGAGGCGAACCGCTGGGCCGATGCGAAAGTCCCTCAAAAGCCCGTTTTTAATCTGATTGTTTTTGGGGCCGGCCTTTGGTATCACATCTGGTCGCTGGCATACCGACTTCAGGGAACGCTTGACAATCTGATTATCGTGGAACAATCGGAGGGTGTGATACGAAAAGGCTTGGAGATTCGCGATCTCACGCCGATTTTGGGAAATGAACACACGGTTCTTCTTGTCAATCCGAGTCCGCAGGAGTTCCGGCAGGTCCTGAACAACCTGCTCACGACTCTCACATTGGATGATGTCCTGGTTGCCGAACATGAACCTTCCATGGCCTGTGCGCCGGAGTTCTATGCGCAACTTCAACAAACCCTGGAAGAAAGCCTGGAGGCCGGACGGATCCTTCTGCGCACGAAAGTCGAATCCGGCGGGATGATCCAGGAAAACATCCTCCGCAACCTTCCCGCAATGTTCTCCCATCCCAGGGGCTCCCTTCTCCACGGAATCCTGAAAGGAACGCCGGGATTTATTGTGGCCGCCGGTCCCTCTTTGGACCGAAACAAGCATCATCTGCGTAAGATCGGCGAACGGGGCTTGATTATCGCGGTGGACACGACTTACCCAATCTTACGCAGGGAAGGTATTCATCCGCACATCTCCGTGACCGCCGACCCGACACCGTTGAATCTGAAACACTACGCCGATTTCCCCCAAATGGACGAAACCTTCCTGTTCTTCTCACCCTCGGTTTATTGGCAAGTTCTCAAACAAGTGGAGGCAACACTTGTTTCTCTTCCGCTGCCGTTCTCCAAGACCCTCAGCCGGTTTCCCACAACCCTGGGGGTACCGCTTTATCTCAAACCCGGATTGAATGTCGCCCAGACCGCACTCAGCCTGGCTATCCACCTGGGATGCGACCCGATTGTCTTTGTGGGA
>JAKPRU010000352.1 GCA_029557025.1 Candidatus Omnitrophota bacterium
AAGAGAAGAAAGCTATATCGGAATTCTGGTGGATGATCTTGTTACACGGGGCGTGGATGAACCCTATCGCATGTTTACCTCGCGATCCGAATTGCGGCTGCTGATGCGTATTGATAATGCGGATCGGCGGATGCTCCCGCTGGGATACAAGCTGGGCCTTGTTAAGAGGGCGGATTATGATAATTTTCGGAAAAAATATGATGAGGTAGACCGATTGCGTGGCTTCTTAAAGGAACATCGCTGGCATCCGCAGGAGGCACCGTGCGAAAATCTGGGCTCCAAGATTGACGTAATCGCGGCTAAAGGCTGCACAATAGAGGAACTTCTGCGTCGTCCGGGAATCGAGCTGAGGGATTTTGAATCTCTGCTAAGAAAATTCGATCGATGGCCCGGATCCGAAGAAGTGCGGCAGTCCGCAGAGATTGAAGTGCGCTATGAGGGATATATACAACAACAGCTGCGGGATGCCGAAAAAATGCGGCGGATGAGCGCGAGGCAAATACCGGCAGATTTCGACTATTCGAAAGTGGATGGATTAAGTCGGGAAATGCGGGAAAAACTGGGCAGGCTTCAACCCCGAGACCTTGGAATGGCGGGAAGAATCCCTGGAATTACACCGGCGGCTGTTTCCATTATCAATGTTCAGCTGGAAATGAGAAAGAAGGCGAGACGGAACAGTGAGGCCAATCCCGAAAGAGCGCAGCCGGATCCATCATGAAAGAATCGGTTGCTGAACTAAAGCGTCTATTGGCGCAATCGGCGATTGTGGCGGATTCGCAGGGCTCGCATCCGATGCTTGCGTATCTGGCGCTGCTCATAAAATGGAACCCCAGAATCAATCTCACCGCCACGACCGAGTGGACCGGCATTGGTCCGCTTTTCGAGGAAGCCATCCGCGCGTCGGCCTTTTACCCTGAGCATAGGGTATCGCACCTGGATATCGGAAGCGGCAACGGGTTCCCGGCAATTCCCCTTCGAATCCTGCGTCCGCGGATGCGGCTGGATATGGTCGAAAGCCGCAACAAGCGATGTGTTTTCCTGGAAACGGTGGCAAATACATTGGAGCTCGGAGAAGTTCGGGTGCACAATATGCGCTTGAAACAGTTTCTTGAAAGCTGTGCCCGTGATAGAGTCTGGGATATTATCAGCTGGAAAGCCATAAAATTGGAGACAACCGAGTTGCAAACGCTCCGGGCGCATGCGAAGGAGCAGACAGAATTCTGGATGTTCCACGGAAGAGAACTTGCGGTGGAAGATCCGGCGGCGTTTGAAAAGGATTTTAGACTGAAGAAAAGCATTTGCCTGGAAAGAAGTCGAGAATGGACGCTGTCGATGTATTGTCCGGGCTAATGGAAAATTCTGGCGGGAGAGGATGGATTTG
>JAKPRU010001242.1 GCA_029557025.1 Candidatus Omnitrophota bacterium
GAATTAACACCGGCCTGAGCCAGATTGCGGGCATTGGTTACGGCTTCAAAGGTTTCCCGTTCGTGCTTGGCATAGCCTTTAACCGACTCGACGAGGTTGGGAATGAGGTCATAACGCCGCTTGAGCTGGACATCAATCTGCGCCCAGGCATTCTTGACCTCGACCCGTAGACGAACCAGTCCGTTGTAAATGACAATGAATGCCACAATCAACACGACAAGAATCACGCCGATTCCCAACAGCACTCCAATTGCCGATACGGATGCCGTCATCTGTCTATGCTCCTTCCTGATTGGTTTGAATTTCCTGCTGTAGAAGTTCCGACAAGAATCGGGCGACAGCGGCCTCTTCTCCCGAGGCAAAACGACTCACCAGCGCCTGCAATTCGCCGCGATCCAGCCAAAGACCATGCCCACGGCGGCAGCGCTCAAGTTCCACATCCCCCACCTGCACCGTTTGAAGAATCTTGCCGCATCGGGGGCAGGTCCGTTTCGTCTTGCCTTTCGGGGAGGCAGATTCGAGGGCCGCTGACAGGCCGCCCGGCTCCGCACCCGCGCGCTCTGCAATCAACTCCAGTTCCCCTGCATCCAGCCAAATCCCGCCGCAGACCACGCAATAGTCAATCTCCACACCCTCCAATTCCAACACAATAAGCGGTTCCTGACAATGTGGACACATATTCCCTGCCTTTTTTCGATCCCCTTGGGGTAAGAATAAACCACCGATGGGATTTCTTCACGAGAGTAAAACACAAATTCTCACAAGGCCAGATCAGACACTTGTGTCTTGTCCAAGTTTTTCGATCTTCCCGACCCACTCGTTGAAATGGGGACACTTATTCCGAAGAGTGACAAGGCCGATCTTCGCGGCCACAAGCGGGCCTGCCAATCCAGTTTTTGTGGATCAGACAGCAGAAGCGCCTCGAATTCGTGAAGCTGGATGTACGGGATAAAGCGTGGAGACTTAATATGCCGGGTGGTCTTGAATCCCTTCCGGGTGATCCTTTGTAATCGGTTTCGCATGGGATTCTCCTTGCACGGGCCGGATTCAGGATTTCTCCGATGAGGAGATTCGCCGCCGGCCGAAGAATTTCTGTCCATTGTATTGCGAAAATCCCGTTCTTTCCCCTCCCCCCTGGAGAAGTGTCGGGGTGAGGAGCGAGATACCGCCACTTGCCGATCAATCGCCTTGACAGGTTCAAGAATCGGCCCACCGCAAATTCCTTCGGCACGAGGAGCGAAAAGGGGTTACGACTTCGCCGTGCGGGGATAAGCGATATAATCTTATCAGATCATTCCAAGTGCGGGGCAGAGAATTGCCGAAATCTGAAATCCATCCGGACTCCGTCATGGACGGTCCGTCGAACTTTCCAGTGCCGCTGGACCCCGTTGCACGCTTCGTGTTTGACGAATCGTCGGATGCCATTCTGTGCATTGACCTGCAGGATCGAATTATTTATTGGAATCGGGGTGCGGAAGAACTCTTCGGATACACGGAGGAAGAGGTTCTGGGTCACAATTTCTCACTCCTGGTTCCAGGCCCAGCCGAGCGGGAAGAACTGAAAGAAATCGCGACTCGAACGAAGTTGGGTCTGGTCCGCCGATATGAAACGCAGCGGATCACCAAGGACGGGCGACGCCTGACCATCCAGTTGACCCGCACTATCCTCCAGGGCCCGGGTGGAAATCCCATCGGCTTTGCGGCCCTGGTCCGCGATGTCACACCCATCAAGGAACTCACTGCCCAAGTCGCCAAAATGGAACGCCTGAGCGCCATGACGAAAATCACCGCCAGCGTCGCCCATGAGATTCGAACCCCCTTGAGCGTGCTTGGCCTGACATCGGACATGCTGCATGATGCCATCAAAAGAATCCTCGCCGCACCCGACAGCGACACAACCCAGCAAGAGGCGTGCAAAATCCGCACACTCGCTGATGACACTCGGAAAGAAATCATCCGGTTGAACGAAATTGTCGACCATTACCTGTTTCTGGCGCGGATTCGTGTGCCGCAGCGCACAGAGACGGATCTAAACGTGTTCATCACGGAAATCGCCTCGGATTTGCGCCGAAAAGTCAGCGGCAGGCCGGTTGAATTTCTGTACCATCCCTCTCTATTGTCCTGTTCTGTGAATCTGGATACCGCCCAGATTCGTCATCTCTTCTATAACCTTTTGTCCAATGCCCTGGATGCCATGCCCACCGGGGGAACAATTACGCTGGAAACGCAATACCGCAACGGGCAAATGGAAATTCGCTTTTCCGACACCGGAACCGGGATTGCCCCGGAACTTGCGGAAGTCATCTTTGAGCCGTTCGAGACCTCAAAACCCACAGGCTCCGGTCTGGGGCTGTATATTGTTAGAGAAGTGGTTTCGGCCCACGGAGGCGAGGTTCAAATTGAGAGTATCCCCGGCCAGGGAACCACGGTTATCGTTGTTATTCCCGCGAGCGGATTTTACGGAACAGAAAAAAACTCTTCGGGGGAGAATCTCACAGGATCGGAGAACAATGGCTGAGCGGTGCATTTTAATTGTCGATGATGATGAGACGATGGTTTCGACCATCGCCCGCGTCGTATCCCAGGATGGGCATCGCGCTGTCACCGCACTGTCGGGCCATGAGGGGCTTCGGAAAGTGGCGGATTGCGCCCCCGATCTGGTCATTACGGATCTCGTAATGCCCGGAATGGATGGAATCTCGTTCGTAAGAGGTCTGAAGGCGATCGACCCGGCCCTGCCGGTCATTATGATTACAGGGCACGGTTCCATCGACAGCGCCGTGGAGGCCATGCGGGAAGGCGCTTTCCACTATCTGACCAAACCGATCAGCATGAGAGACCTGCTCCTCTATATCTCCAAGGCCCTGGAAAGCCGGGAAGCGCTCGCAGAGAACCGTTATTTACGGGAACAGCTGGAAAAACGATATCGACACGAAACGATCATCGGTCGCAGTCGAGCGATGCGTGAAGTGATGGACCATGTGGAGCAGGTGGCGCCCAGTACGGCGACCGTCCTCATTACGGGCGATACGGGAACAGGCAAGGAATTGGTCGCCGAGGCCATTCACTTCCTCAGCCCCCGGGCCGGGAGACCCCTGATAAAGGTGAACTGCGGGGCGCTGCCGGACACGCTGGTGGAATCGGAACTGTTCGGGCATGTGCGGGGAGCATTTACAGGCGCACATCGCGATCGGCAGGGACGGTTCGAGGCGGCGGACACGGGAACCATTTTTCTGGATGAAATCGGGGCGATGAGCCCGGCAGCCCAAGTTCGATTGCTTCGCGTACTTCAGGAGGGAGAATTCGAACGGGTCGGCGGAACCGCTCCCGTCAAGGTCAATGTCCGTGTTGTCGCGGCTACCAATCAGCCTCTTGAAAAAGCGGTCGAGGAACGCACATTCCGGGAGGATCTCTTTTACCGAATCAAGGTGTTTCATATCCATTTGCCCACATTGCAGGAACGGCGCGAGGATATCACCCTGCTGGCGCACTATTTTATGAACAAGTACGCCAAACGCAATAAGAAACGCCTGGTCGGATTCGGAGAAAAAGCAATGCAGATTCTGGAATCCCATTCCTGGCCGGGAAACGTGCGGGAACTGGAAAACGCTATTGAGTACGCCGTCGTGGTGGCGCGCGGAGACCGTATCACGGTCTCGGACCTCCCGCGCGATCTGCGGCCTGCCCGGGAACCGGATGACCGGATTGTCTTGCCGGTCGGCATTTCCGCCGCCGAGGCGGAAGGAATCTTAATCCGCCGGACACTGGATGTGACACGGGGGGACAAAGAATCCGCCGCCGCCATGCTGGGATTCAGCCTCCGCACCCTCTATCGAAAGATCAGGGAACACAACATTCCGCTGGATCGGGGGGATAAAAGCTATATCGCCCCGCCCCTGCCCCCTGATCCCCTATTGCCGGACACACTCTGACACCCCTCCTGAAGATGGAACAAGTCTTTGGACCGGACAGGTCTTTGCTATACTCACCGTCTGTTGTTTAACAAAGGCAGGCATAAACATTGTGAGTTTGAATCTGATTGTACTCGCCAAACAGGTGCCGGATACGAAAAATGTAACCGGCGAAACAATGAAAGAGGACGGCACGGTTAACCGGCAGGCCCTGCCGGCAATTTTTAACCCGGACGACCTGTGCGCTTTGGAACTGGCCCTGAGCGTTCGGGACCTTTACGGGGGCACAGTGACTATTATGAGCATGGGACCTCCCCGCGCGATGGAGATCCTTCGGGATGCCCTGTGTCGCGGAGCCGACCGGGCCATTCTCCTCAGCGATAGACTATTCGCCGCCGCCGATACACTGGCGACGTCTTATACACTCGCCAAGGCCATTAGAAAACTGGGTATGCCGGATATCGTTTTCTGCGGACGGCAGGCCATTGACGGCGATACCGCCCAGGTCGGCCCGCAGGTTGCGGAAAAGCTTCATATTCCACAGGCCACGTATGTCAAGGAAGCGCGCCTGGAAGACGGACATTTGCGCGTAACAAAGGATGTCGAGAACGGCTACGAAATTCTTCGAATTCCCATGCCTGCGCTCTTGACCGTCACAGCGGGCATTCAGCCCCGTCCCCCGGCGGTCAAACGTCTCCTGAAATACAAACGTGTGAAAACAATTTTTGACTTGCAATCGGAACTGAAAGAAAAATACCCCGATCTTTCTAAAGAAGAATTGGACAGAAAGGTTGAGGAAGAGACCCGTGCGTTAGCCGAACGGGACCTGCTCATCCCCGTGTGGACAGCGGAGGACATCGGCGCACACCCGGAGCGGATCGGTCTCAAAGGTTCCCCGACTCGTGTCAAAAAGGTGGAGGGAGTTATCCTGCGCGGCGGAGAAAGCAAGATCATTCCTGCAACCGAGGCGGGGATTGCCTCCCTGGTTCAGGAACTGAAAGCGGGTCATATCCTCAGCTGAGTTTGAAAGAATTATGGCGGAAAACGAAGTCTGGATTTTTGCGGAACAGGAAGACGGCGTTCTGAACAGTGTTGCGCTCGAACTGACCGGCAAAGCGCGTCAACTTGCGGATGAACTCCGTACGAAAGTGGGCGCGGTGCTGCTCGGTTACCATTGCGAAGCGCTCGCGAAAGAGTTAGCCGCTCACGGCGCGGACTCCATTTACCTCGCCGATCATCCGGCGCTCCGGTATTACCGGACGCTGCCTTATGCAAGGGTGATTTGCGATCTGGTCCGGGAACACAAGCCGCAAATTGTGATTTACGGAGCAACGGTAGTCGGACGGGACCTTGCGCCCCGAATCGCTTCCGAACTGTGGACCGGTCTCACCGCTGATTGTACCGATCTTCAGATCGGCGATTACGACGATCCGTTCACCTCGCGGCATCACGATCAAATCCTCTACCAGATTCGTCCTGCGTTCGGTGGGAATGTCATTGCTACCATTGTCGGGCCAAACCACCGTCCCCAAATGGCTACCGTTCGGGAAGGTGTGATGAAATTGACTCCGGCGGACAATCATCGTCTGTTTCAGACGATTCCCGTAACTACGAGAATTACCGATGCCGAGGAAGTAGTCGAGATCATCGAACGGCATCGTACAGAGCGTGAGGTCGATCTCCGCAAGGCGCAGATTATCGTATCGGGCGGAGCCGGAGTGGGCAGCAAGGAAGGATTCGATCTGCTGAGAGAACTGGCGAATGTACTCGGCGGCGCGGTGGGTGCCAGCCGTGCGGCGGTGGATGCCGGTTACATTTCCAAAGCTCACCAGGTAGGCCAGACCGGCACGACCGTGCGACCGAGGCTGTATATCGCTTGTGGAATCAGCGGCGCCGTGCAGCATCGGGCCGGAATGCAGGAATCCTCAAAAATTATTGCGATCAACACCAACCCGGATGCCCCCATCCTGAGCATGGCTCATTACGCGATCATCGGCGACCTCAACCAGGTGATTCCCATGATGATTCGGGCGTACCGGGGACACTGACAGACTGTTTTTCAGCAACAGGAATCCATTGTTATGGCGAATTTTTTCAAAGACAATCCGGATATCGATTTTCACCTGACTCATGGTGACTGGGACGAAGTGATTCGGCTGAAAGAAGCCGATTTCTCCGATGCAGGTATCTACCCCGATGCGCCGTTCGATGTGCAGGATGCCATTGACGGCTACCGGCATGTATTGGATCTTGTCGGAGAAATCGCGGGCGAACAAATCGCTCCCCGGTCTACCGATGTAGACGAAGAAGGTTCTGTCCTGGAGGGCGGCAAAGTCCGTTATGCGGCAGGGATTCAGGCCGCGATCCGCGAACTCTCGCAGGCCGACCTGATGGGGATGACCCTCCCTCGTCGGTACGGCGGTCTCAACATGCCGACGTTTGTCTACAACCTGGCAATAGAAATGATTTCCCAGGGGGACGCCAGTTTGATGACCATTTTCGGCTTGCAGGATATTGCGGAAACAATTTACGAATTTGCATCGGACGAAATTAAAGATCATTACTTGCCGAAGTTCTGTACCGGCGAGGTCACCGGAGCCATGGTGTTGACCGAGCCGGATGCCGGGTCCGATTTGCAGGCGGTGACCCTTCGTGCGCACGAAGACCCGGAGCACGGCTGTTGGCGATTGAACGGGGTTAAACGGTTTATCAGTAACGGTTGCGGGCATGTTCTGCTGGTCCTGGCGCGCAGCGAACCGGGAAGCACCGGCGCTCGAGGATTGAGCCTGTTCGTCTGTGAACAAGGCCCCACCGTCAAAATCCGGCGACTGGAAAAAAAACTGGGCATTCGCGGGTCCCCGACCTGTGAAATCCAATTCGTAAACACCCCCGCCCAGTTGATCGGACAGCGGAAACGCGGGTTGACTCAATATGTCATGGCGTTGATGAACGGCGCTCGAATCGGTATCGCCGGACAAGCCGTGGGAATTGCCCAAGCGGCCTGCAATGCCGCAAAGAGTTTCGCAGATGCCCGGGAACAGTTCGGCAAAAAAATCAGGGATATTCCGCCCGTTCGGAATATGCTTGCCGAAATGAACACCCAGATCGAGGCGGCCCGCGTACTCAATATGCGCACGGCGGTTGAGGTAGATCTGGACCGTTACCTGGGCGAGCAACTCGAATCCGGAGAGATTACCGAGCGGGAACGTCTCCATGAACTGAAGGCGCGACATACCCACGCCAAACGGTGCGCCGCCATGCTCACCCCCATGTCGAAACTGTTCGCTACGGAAATGTGCCAGTATGTGACGACTACCGCGATCCAGGTACACGGCGGAAGCGGCTACATGAAAGACTACCCGGTCGAACGCTACTTCCGTGATGCGCGCATTACGAATATCTATGAAGGAACCAGTGAGCTCCAGGTGGTGGCGGCCATCCTGGGGGTCACCAGCGGAAC
>JAKPRU010001243.1 GCA_029557025.1 Candidatus Omnitrophota bacterium
ATTCCGGCATCAGGCTCCATCAAATACTCGGATGCCAAGTAGGCCTCTTTGGAGACCTTTTTTGCGAGTTCAAATGCTGTACTATCAGATTTAGAAAGAAGCCAGAACATTGCACCTTGCGCCCCGTTAATCCATAGTGCATCCAGCATGCGCTCATAAGTCGCTGTTGTGGCCCATTGGTCGGATCTCCATCGTTGCACAGGCAGCCCCCACGCCTCATAATTATTCAATGGCTCCAGGTAAAGACAGTTTATCCAGTACATTTCCTCCTCTGAGTGCAGATACTCAAATGAATCACAATTTCAATTCAGTGTCAGATATTCTTTTTGGATTTTTCTTGGATGAGAGGATATATCGAGCTCTGTCAACCGGGAAAAGGCTGTCGATTTGCCTCATAGTTTTGCTGGTAAGTCCAATAATATCAACCCCCTCTGTATCTCCCCCAAACTTGGGGGAGACATTTCTGCGCTCATTTGCGACTTTTGTTCCTATCCCCGCAACGGTAATTCTACCGTTTGTCCCGTTTCGGTGGAGCGGCGGGCGGCCGGCGCCGGATCACCGCTCCGCGCAAACGGATCATCCGATTTCGGATAGTCAAACCATCTCAACGATCTTCACACGGCGATCTTCCTCGGCGGACCGGATTTCCGCGAAGACCACACGGGCGGAATCGTAGCTGGTTTCGAAGGTCGCTGTGTCCGGTTTTTTGCCCTGGGCAATGCACTCAAAAAAGTACTGGTCTTCAAGGAAATAAGCGCCGAGATCGCTGATATTGATTCCCTCGCCTTTGAGTTTGGGCATGGGAGGCAATTCAGGCTCGAATGGTTTGCCGCTTTTGGGATGAAACCAAAGCGGTTTCTCGCGGCTCATATCGTAATCCAGAATGCCCTCCTCGAAGTTGGCGCGGTAACTCATGTTGAACGGGAACTCTTCGACAAAATACCAAGCTCCCTCAGAGTAAACCTGCGGGCCGTTCGGGTAAATGTACCGCGAGACAATCTGCCACCACCCGGCTTTCCGGTCATAAGTTCCGAACGACTGCACCGCGTCCGGCATTCCGGCGGCATAGACCACAAAGTCCGTGTCATGTGTGTGCAAATCCAGCGCGGCGGAACCGCTCTGCTCCCCGTCGGCGAACCAGTTTCCCTTGTCCCAGCTGGGACAGGCGGCCGTTCGGTGAAATCGCGCGGTGACCAATCGACCCCATCGGCCATCGGTCACGGCCTCCTTGAGAAACCGATATTCCGGCCAGAACCGGATGCATTGACCCACCATGCAGATGCGATCTGTGCGGGCCATGGCCTCTTTCAACATCCGGGCCTGTTCCAGGGTCCGCGCCAAGGGCTTTTCGACAAACACATGCTTCTTGTGATTGAGGACGGCCAGGGCAATTTCTGCGTGGCTGGGCGTGGGGGTGGTGACAAACACCGCGTCAATCTCCGGTTTGCTCAGCAGATCCTCCAGCGAGGGACACGCTTCGACCCCCCATTCCGATGCTTTCGCCTTGCACTTCTCCCAATCCACATCCCACACGGCGATCAATTTTGCCGCATCGGAAAGGGCACAACAGGAACGGTGCATGTTTCCCATGCCACCGCAACCGACAATACCGATTTGAACAGACATATTTCCACTCCACAAAAAGGATGTTTCAGCAAATCCTAGCATAGACCGGAGAGAAAATGATACCGTACCGAATCCCGCGAGGCTGTGAGGCCCGGGATCCTGACAGGCGGAACAAAGCCCCGATTCGTGGAATCGGAAGCCGGGGCACGTTGAAACCCGATGGGACGTTGCGGGTCGATTTGAATCGAGTATTCTATCGAAGGAGATAATTTCGGTGCAATCGGAGCTTTCACAAGCGGTCATTCTGGTGAGGCGGTATGTCGAGCAGCTGGCGCGGCTTGGCGTAAGGGATTTCTATATTCCACGGGATGCGTTAGTCGTGAGAAAACGAGGCAAAGCAAAAGAACTTGAGGAGATGGCCGCCGCGCTGAAAGACTGCACACGCTGTGGCCTTTCCGAAGGACGTACCCAGGTTGTATTCGGGACCGGAAATCCGGAAACGGAGGTTGTTTTTGTGGGCGAAGCGCCCGGATATGATGAAGATATCCAGGGGGAGCCGTTTGTGGGGCGCGCCGGACAGCTGCTGACCAAAATGATCGCGGCAATGGGTCTGTCCCGCAACCAGGTGTATATCTGCAATGTCATTAAGTGCCGACCGCCGGAGAACCGGGACCCGTTACCGGAGGAAATTGCCTGCTGCGAGCCGTTCCTGCTCAAACAACTGGAGATCATGCGCCCGAAAGTGATTGTCGCGCTGGGACGGTTTGCGGTTCAGAGCCTTCTCCGCGACACGACTCCCATTACCCGGCAGCGTGGGAGATGGCGGGACTACCACGGCATTCGTCTCATGCCCACTTTTCATCCCTCATATCTGCTGAGGAACCCGGCGGCGAAGCGGGAAGCCTGGCTGGATTTGCAGGAAGTGATGCGGGAACTGGGCTTGCCGTTGCCCGAAAAGAAGACATAGCGCTGTGTCTACCGAACCGAAATTTCCAGGCTACGCAGAAATCGCCTTCCCGATTCCCCTTCGAAAGAACTTCACCTATTCCATTCCCGGCCGCCTGGCAGGCCGGATCGCACCCGGCTGCCGAGTATATGCCCCGTTGGGTAAGCGGAATGCACTCGGCTATGTGGTTTGCCTGAAAGACAAGCCGCCGGATAATGTAACGGAAATTAAGCCTGTCGATGAGCTCCTGGATGAGTATCCGTTATTCGACCAAGAGTTAATGAAACTTCTTGTCTGGGTAGCGGATTATTATTTATGCTCGCTCGGCGAGGCGATGTCGGCGGCCTATCCATTCTCCCCGAAGATGAAGCCCAAGCAAATCCATGCCGTCGAACTCTTTCCCCAACTTCGATCGGCGAATGAACTCCCGCCGGACATCCGCAGTCCGAAACAACGAGGGGTACTTGAAACACTTCGTACACACAACACGCCGGTTTCGCTACAGGAATTGATCAATCAATTAGAGATTTCTGCGTCGGTTGTAAAGTCGCTGGAGAAAAAGGGACTGGTCGTTATTCGGCAAATTGAGGAAGCAAGAGAACCCCAGTTTGAAATATCGGAGGAATCGACCCAGGTTATCAGACTGAATGAGGAACAGGACACGGTTCTTTCGGAGATTCTGGCCGCAATCTCTCAGGGGAAACGGAAGACCTTTCTGCTTCATGGCGTAACGGGCAGCGGGAAAACCGAAGTATATCTCCGCGCAATTGCGGCCGTATTGGAACGGGGGAAATCCGCGCTGGTGCTGATTCCGGAAATTGCATTGACTCCCCAGACCATGGGCCGGTTCCGGGCGCGCCTGGGCGAGCAGGTTGGGATTCTGCACAGTGGCCTCGGGCAGGGGGAACGATTTGATGAATGGCAGCGTGCGCGTCGGGGAGAACGTCGCGTGATTGTCGGTACACGATCAGCGGTATTTGCGCCGGTACGGAATCTGGGCCTGGTGATTGTAGATGAGGAACATGAATCCTCCTATAAACAGCATGACCCGTCGCCACGGTATAGCGGTCGGGATGTAGCCGTGTATCGTGCCTGGATGTCGGGAGGGGTGGCGATTCTCGGTTCAGCTACGCCATCGGTGGAGTCGTTCTACAACGGGCGGCTGGGTAAATATCATGTATTAACAATGTACCGGCGCGTCGCGGAAAGGCCGTTACCGACGGTCCATGTAATTGACATGCGGGGGCGAACGCACAGTGAACAAATTCTTTCGAGCGAGCTGCAATGCGCGTTACAGGAACGTCGTGAACGAAACGAAC
>JAKPRU010000728.1 GCA_029557025.1 Candidatus Omnitrophota bacterium
CAATCTCCACACGTCGTTCAGAACGGGCCAGGAATTGCCTGCGACAACCCAGAGGCTGTCTTTAAAAACATAGCCGCTGGGTTCATGCCGGGGCGAAAAACAGTTCTCCGAAACGAATTCCTGCCAATGAATGCCATCCCGGGTATACCAGATATCCCCCAGATTTCGGTGATTCCGATTGTCATATCCCCCGATCACCCACATTTGATCCCGGTATACCCTGGCAGGGAACCACATGCGGGGTGCCCAGGGGGCCGCATCGAGGACCTTTTTCCACTCGATCCCGTCTGAAGAACACCAGACATCATTAAGCGTAGTATACTGGGGATACCCCTTCTCCGGGGGGTCATTCTGTTTCTCAGTTCGGCCGCCCATGAGCCAGAGTTTGTCGTCGAACACAACAATCGCGGATGCGACACGGTCTCCGTACGGCGCATTACTCTGAGCAAGTGTCCAGTCTTTCCCATCAGTTGTATACCAGACCTCTTTTCCGCAACCGAGTTGCCACATCCGATCCTGGAAAACAACAACCTCATTGTATCCCGGTATTGCGAACGGGGTTTTCTCCAGGACACAGGTCCATTCTACCCCATCGGTGGAGCACCAAACGCTCCCCTTGATTGCCCACATTTTCCCGCCATAAACCGCCATTTCGCTGTATCCGTCATAAGGCGTGCTTGCGTTGACCAGGGTCCATTCGATGCCGTCCGAGGAGGACCAGAGATCCCGTGTGAGGATATTGCCGTGGTAATAACCGTTGCTGAGCCACATTTTGTCCTGGTAAACAACGTCCTCGGCGGTATCTCTCGGACTGAAGGCGGCCTTTTCGACCACCTGCACCCAGGCAGGGGTTGCGAAGGCAATTTGGTATGACGAGTCCGCAGTCGGCTCGGTAGCGTGTGCGGTTAGGCTGAGAACGAGGATCATAAATTGTGACAAGGCAATCCTCATGCAAGGTGTCCTTTCTTGATAGGAGAATTCGTCTCTGCGTGTGAAGGTATTCTAAAACATTTTGATGGGCATTGCATCGGAAATCGGGAGCGAGAGGAGCGGAGGGGGTATCGGATGACAAATCGGGCAAATGGAGGTAGCGTGAAAACATCTTTGAATGTGGAGGTCCGCAGATGCGTCACGTTGCAACACGGCGTAACAGCGTCATTCTTGGGATCGCGATTCTGGTTTTGTCGGCGAACACCGCCTTCGCGGATGGAAGTTCTGAGGCATCGAAGAACCGGGCCATCATTCGTCCGTCACTGGTTCATCTGGAACCCGGGCAGGAACAGCGATTCAAAGTGGCGATGAAGGCCACCCGGATGATGGCCGCAGAGGCTCCGCAGAGTGTCCGCTGGTCCGTGAACAATATCCCCGGCGGGAATGAGCAGTTCGGAACAATTCGCGACGATGGAACCTACCGCACGCCGGAGAAAGAGCCGGTTCCGCACGAGATCCATATTTGCGCGGAAGTGGGCGAAGCGGCGAATCCCCATTTGTGGGCAACCGTCCTGATGGGAGATCCGAAACCATCTTACAAAAAAGTCGGCGGCTGGACGGAACCGATCAAGGATTCCGAATATCTGGTCAATCCCCACGGGATAGGGCTGGACAAACAAGGGAACGTCTTGATCAGCGATCTCGGAAATAATCGCGTCATGCGATTTACGAAAGAGGGGAGATTTCTGACGGAGATCGGCCTGAAATCCGGGCACGGTCCGGGACAATTTAGCCAACCGCGTGTTGTGGTCACGGATCACGATGGAAATATCTATGTAGCCGATCAAAAAAGCGATCGTCCCCGGATCCAGGTGTTCGATCCCAACGGCCAATTTCTACGAATATTCGCGGAGAAAGGAACCCGGCCCGGCGATATTCTTCGCGCGCATGGAATGGGATTTGACCCGGAGGGACATCTTTTTGTGACCGATGTCGATAATATGCGGGTAAATGTCTACCAACCCTCCGGGGAGTTCTTATACGACTTCGGCGGGGACGGTATGGGGCCGGGTCAATTCAATGCCCCGCATGGGTTGATTGTCGATCCGAACGGAGATGTATTTGTCCAGAATTACTATGGTCCCTGTCAGAAATTGACGGGAAAGGGAGATTACCTGTTTGAATTCTCTCATGGAGATCCCCCGGACGGACCGCTCTATTTCCACAGTATTGCGGGCGACCGTTGGGGAAATGTCTACATAACCGTTCGCGGAAGAGAAGGTTATGATAATGCGCTGCAAATCGACGACGGAACGCGTGTCGGAATTATGAAATACAACAACAACGGGGATTATATTACAAGTATCTGTCTTTCGGTAAAGGGACACAGGGAAAGCTGGGCCGTGGTGGATGATGAAGGGCGGATTTACACGCTTTACCAGGGGGTGGATGACATGGGAGTGGAGATTATGGAGCAGCAGTAAGAATTACGGATTGAAGAAGGAAAAGAGGCGAGCAGACGCGGCCTCTTCTATGAGAATACAAAAAAGCGCGAATGTTCGGTCAAGGCCCCCAGGTGCAGGACACTGGGACCGGCGATCTACATTCGCTTGTAGACAAAGAGCGCGGAGTCCGGGCAACTGTCCAGGCGGACGGGTAGCCCCTCGGAGCGCAATTCATTACCGTTTCGCGTTTCCTCTTTTCCCGTGCCAAGATCGGTAATTCGATAGTCCCGGTCGGATTCGATTCCGTGCAATTTCAGATTCGCCGAAGTGTAAGAACTCGCAGGCCGCCTGAGAACGACAATCAGGCCCTCGCCCAGATCGGGACGGTCCATCTGATAGGCATACCAGAGATCGGCAGACTGGGAATAGTCGAGTAACGGATAATAGTCGCCATAATAATACGGACGATATTGCAGGTATTGATCCAGAGTCTTTTTGGCCCAATCGAAGGGGAAATCGGCGCGGATCTCGCCTGCGCGGACATCGCCGGAAACCCACCAATTCACACACAGACTGCTGCACATACTGCTGCGGAATTCGTAATCATCTCCCGCACGGTCCTGGCTGGTTGCGTTGAGCGGAACCCACGGCAGGAGTCCCCAGGTATGGCATTGATGAGCGATCGGATCGCGGGGACCATCGGTGCGCCAGAACGGGGTTGCCCGTCCTAGGGTTTCCAGGTCGAGACGCCGCCCGCCGCTGGCGCAGTTGTCGATAATCAGATCCGGGTGGCGTTCCAACAGTTCATCCCAGAAAGCATATAAACCATCGATGTAGCGGATTTCTGTTATTCCCCGGCGGTCCGGTTTGTCTACCGCCTGCCAGAATCGGAGCGGGTCGATATTGAAATCTTGTCGGTAGCAGCCCAGCCCGAATTCCTTTACCTTATCGGAAATGAAATCCGTGAGGAATTGTCGGGCCTCCGGGATTCCCAGGTTGAGCAGGCTGTTCTCTTCCCCGATATCAATCAGCCAATCGTGATGTTTCTCATACCAGATTGTATTCTTGAAGACCCGTTCGGGTTCGAACCACAGCATAAGGTAACGGTTGGTTTCTCGAAGTCGCTTGCTGAGCGGTTGAAACCCTTGTGGGTAAAGGTGTTCTTTGACAACCCAATTACCCACATTGACAGGCCAGGATTCGGGACCGCCCGGTTTGCCGTACCATTCTGCATCGATCCAGTAGTACTCAATGGGGAGATCGTACCGGATAATTTTCTCGATATTATCCAAATGAACATCCGCCGGGGTGCCGCCCCAATTCCCGTTGGTAACCGGCGCAATCAACGGTTCCCCGTTCCGTTTTGGGCGATGATGGGCGAGAATGAATTGGCGGAACAGGTTCTGGCCCCGCCAACGGTCGCCTTCATAGGTCAGCAACAGCATCCGGGGCGTTCGTATTTCCTCACCGGGGTACAGGACCAGATGGGTGTTCGCCATACCGGATTTAACCGTTACATTCCCCGTCACATCGCTGATGAATTCGGTGGCCCATTCTCCGGTCCAGCCGTCGGCGATAATTGTTCCGCCGTTACCGGTTCTCAGATTAAAGAAGGGGAGTACCTGGCTGGAGGACCGTCCTCCGCCCGGTTGCAGGTGCAGTGTTTCGCCGGGTTTCATTACCGTTGTCTGTGGCGCGAAGTCATCGAAACCCGCCACAGCGCCCTTGGACCAGTGCAGCACATTCCAACCCGGTCCGGGGGTTCCGAGTATTGCATCCAGCGGCAGAATGTTCTCAATAAGTGGCGTATTCTCTTTACCTGTATTTTTGAGATAAAGAACCCATTCCATAGCGGGGAAATCGTGGAATAAGGTTATGTCAGTCCGAATTTCGAGTTGCGTCTTTGGATCGTGGTAGAGAATCCGGCGGTACAATCTGTCCGGGCCGTCTTGATTCTCTACGACACTGCGCTGCCATTCACGTACAATTTCCCAACTCGGTTTATCCTGGTACAGAAAGGAAAACATGTAAGGATTGCAGGCTTCCGCTCCGCCCAAGAGAAAATCCTGCAAACGAATCCGCGAACCGTCCGTCAATTCGACCACGGCCTCTGCCCATAAGGCCTGGTCCCAGCCGCGACCGTCACCACCATCGCCGACCTGAATTTCAAATTTCTCGGCTCCATGAAGCGGGATGGAAATTGGGATGGGACCGTCGGCGATTCGCATCACCGGCGAAACGTAGACCTCTTTCCCATCGACAAAGACGTGGAAGGTTACGGAACCGTTGCCCATCTCGGCCCCGCGCCGGGTATCGTCGTTATTCTCCAGGCCGATTTCGGCAATGAATCTCGCCGCCGGTTTGCCCGGGTAGACGGCTATGGTTTTTGAAGCATTCAACGCGATGCCGTGTGAATATGTCTTTCGGCCAATTTGAAAGGGTGTGCCGCGCCAGCTTTGTCCCCGGCTGATGGCATCCGGCGCATCTTCCTTTAGGATTTGGATATAAGGGGAAAGCGGATGCGGACTGATTCCGAAAAACTGTTCACACAATTGCCGGCAGGGGAGGAATTCACTTGCAGTCGGAGTTACCGGGAGAACCTCCGAAGCCGGGAGAAGGATGGTGAGGGCTGCCAAGGCAACAACGCGGGCGGAGTGGGATGCGGACATGATTCTCTGCCTCCACAGGAGCGGTATTCAAGCGTTCGACGGCGGTATTTTGGATGAAGCGCTTTCAAATATCCAGGCGGGCGGGCGCCGATTTTAAACCGGCCGGCCGGGCGGTCCCGCTGATTCTTTGGCGCATCTATGGTAAAAGAAAACAGGGGATTGTCACAGCGGTATACGGAGATCTGCGCGGGGCGGTTCCGGTTGCGTACAAATGCAAGTGTCTTGAAACTTGTGGAACAGCGGGAAACGGATTATCTGCCGGCGGGACATTGTGCGATGCTTTTATCGATTACTTTGAGCTCTAAAATAATGACCCGTCATTTCCGGGCGGTCCATTGTATTACTCGATCATTCCTGCCATCAGGCTGTCTGCCTGCTATCTGATGGCCGGTGCAACCTCTATGCACCGTTTGTTACGAAGGGAATAGAGGAAAAGGAAAGAGAGGAGTTGCTGGGGGACCCCGGGTAAGATGCCGGTGTGTTTACCTTGTCCGGCAAGTCCGCTCGGGGCCGCTGCGCATTTCAGAGCATCATGCGTCGATTCAGGAAATACACGCTTATCGCGGTCGCGGCATTCTCGGTGGGGCTGGTTGCGGGGCGGTGGACAG
>JAKPRU010001248.1 GCA_029557025.1 Candidatus Omnitrophota bacterium
CCCCGTATCGACCGTTGAGGTCCTCGAAGGGAAAGTCCGGGTACAAACGGGGAACGAGGAGAAAGTTCTTGAGGGAGGACATCAGTTGATTGTGTCGGCAACGGGAGCGCAAGAGCAGCGAAACAACGGAAGTCCTACACCAACCGCAATACCTACGGCCACGCTCCCGCCGGCCATAAGTGTCTTGGATGTGCGGCTGATCGATGCTCTTGGCGATCCGATTCTGGCAGGGAAAGTCCGCGTCGGGGGGAAGGAATATCCGTTCAAGGATGGTCAGGTTTCTGTTGCCGTGCCTGCCGGTGGTGAACAGCAGATGGTTGCGGAGGCGGCGGGGTATCAGTCGGCGACCAAGAGCATTGATGTTTCTGCCCTCGACCAGGTCACTCTGACGCTTGAATACCTGAGCTCGTATCAGTTTGTTCTTTATGCCGACGAACAATATAGCAGGGTGGCCGAGCGTACAAAGGTAATCTTATGGCGTGGGGCAAGCGTGGAGCGACCGGTTCCCGATTCTACCCGCATTGAAATTACGGGACAGTCTCCATACACGATTGGACTGCGCCGCGAGGAAGGCGGCATCCGTGTCCTGAGTGGTGACACGAGAGTTGACAAGCGGATGAAACCGCTGGAGCACGGGGGATTCGATTCGCTCAGGAGCGGGGACCTGATCGTGGGAATTCTGGGGTGCCTATGGAACAGGGGAGACCACTCGCTCGGTCATTCCTCTGGAAGACTGTTTCCAATCAAGGATCCTGTATCACCGCGTCTTCGGATGTGGGATTCCGCTCTTCAGTTCGCGCGCTCGTCCTGTACGGGTTCCTTTTACGTAGGGGATATTGAGTTCGAAAGGGACAGATTGCGGCTGTTGAGTTCTTTTGGACATATGAATCCCTCTGTCGAAAGGGAATATGTTGCGGAAGCGGTGACGGATTTCACCGGGCACTGCTATTTCAACAATCTTCCTCCAGCCATCTATTACGCCCAGGCGCAGAAGCCGGATATGCGCAGCTACGTCATGCCTGTCCATAGTGCCTGTGGCGGCGGTGAGCTATTCCTGGCCAAGGGAAGTTCGCTGATAGTTCATGTATCGAGGATGGGTGTCGAGATCAGCGCACTTGCTGCAGTCGCTCGAGCGGATATCCTGGTTCGGCGTACGGACTCGCCGGGCAGCGGCGGAGTACTTATGGGTGAGACGGACCGTAACGGCTACCTCACATTCACCGCCGTTCCATTTGGAAAATACATCGTCTCTGTGAATCCTCCACCGGAATTGGGTCTTCCATCAAAGGAAGTGCCTGTTGTCGTGGAAGGTCCTTTCAACGATGTATTCGTTTATCTTGATTCCGGCGGGCGTACAGTGTCCGGGATTGTCCGAAGAGCGGATAATCAAGAACCTGTCGAAGGATTTTCTATGTATCTTGATCCAAGGGCAGTGGGTGTCTATGGAGACTATGGCCCGTCACGTTCGGGTAGTGATGGGCGGTTTGTCTTCCAGTATGTTGTGCCCGGAGAATATGAGCTGCGTCCCCTTATTGGGCGTAGCTGGTATATGGGATACTTGCCTGTTAAAGGACGTCTTGTGCCGGGACCAGGATCGGGAGCATCTGAGAGAATCGTCGTAGGCAAGGAAGACATTGAGAATATCGAGTTTTTGGTCATCCCGGGAGTGAGTACGCGCTTCATCGGTGAAGTGGTAAAGCCTGACGGGATGCCGGTGGAAGGCGCTGTAATCACGCTAGCAGAGAACACGGAGTCCGGTTATAAGGGGCTGTTCGGTCTCGAACCGGATAATCGAACCGGACGGAATGGGATGTTTGATGTATCTGTAATTACTTCGCCCGATGATCTTGTTCATCAGGGCAGAATCGTTGCGGCTGTGCTGGATACCGAGAAACGATCTGATTCAAAATTCCAAGGAGCTTTCGGCAGGGGAGGCAGCGCGAATGAAATCTCTCCGGATCCCTGTCGGGCTTACGGGCTTACGCCGGTGCAATTCAAGATTGGGGATGTCGTGGACAACATCCGAATTGTCACGGATGAGACGGAAGGCGAGCATGTTCTTATTGTCACAATTACAACACTGGACGGCAATCCGCCGGGACCGCTAGTTGTGGAAGCCACTCAACCGGACAAGAATGGCCTTCTGACCAATCATCCGGGGAGATCGAAGGATGGAAAATCATACAGGATTGAAGGGCTGAAACCGGGATTAATGTGGTTCTCTGTCAACACGCAGTCTGTGCGGACTGGAACGTTGCCCGTGCAAGGCTATGCAGTTGAGGTCCGTCAATTGAATATACCGGCTGATGTGGCAACTACGACTGTTGAAGTTGCGCTAACGAGGCTGGGATATCTGAAGGGGAAAGTTGTCAGCAAGGGACAGGGCGGGGTACGAGGTGCAATCGTCTCTGCTCGGCAGGGTTCGGCAGAGCCGTCAGGGAATTCGGTGACTGATGAGGACGGGGAGTTTCTGGTGGAACGGTTGCGTTCCGGCGAAGAGCACACTCTTGAAGTCAAGTTGAAGGATGGTGATGAACCGGTTGCTCGCTTGGAAGGTCTCAAGCCGACTATTGAAAATATCGCTATTGTAGTCGACAAGCAGTAGTGCAAACATATAGGAGAGATGTCCGTGCCACGCTCAAATTCCGCGCGTGTGAAACGCAACGTGCTCCTTGCCATTGGAGAACGAAGCCAGAGGAAATTCCTACGCCGGATCTTCTTTGAAAATGAGTGCACCGTTCCGGGAATTGCTCTTGCCCTGGGAGTTGCTATATTCATCGTTGCCCTGGTGATACCCGGTACGCGACTGCCTCACGTGCAGCCAATCCATGCCGGCGAGATCTCATTGGAGTCCCTGCCAACAGGAAAATTGCTGCGTGTGGATGGGAAGACCACAAAGGTAGTCACTCCCGACGGATCTCAGATTTCATTCGACCCCAACTCTGTCTTTGAATTTGAGGCACAAGACGGGCTGTGTCTCACTCTTCATCAGGGGCGACTGGCCGCCGATATCCGCCCGCAACCGCAAGAAAAGAGCATCCGTTTCCGAACGCCGACAATGGAACTGTCCGTCCTGGGCACACGGTTCACGATCAGTGTGGAGGCCGGAAAATGAAACGATTTCTCTGGTTTCTGGCGTCCCTTCTTCTGATCGCGTCTCTGCTGCTTCTGTGGCGCAAGACCGGCGATCGGGAGATAACTTTCACACCCGTTCCGTCCCCCGTATCGACCGTTGAGGTCCTCGAAGGGAAAGTCCGGGTACAAACGGGGAACGAGGAGAAAGTTCTTGAGGGAGGACATCAGTTGATTGTGTCGGCAACGGGAGCGCAAGAGCAGCGAAACAACGGAAGTCCTACACC
>JAKPRU010000741.1 GCA_029557025.1 Candidatus Omnitrophota bacterium
CGTACCTCGTTGCTACATACAAGCATTGCTATCAGCTTTCCGCCCAGCAGAAATGAATAGGGAGGGACAGCCCCAAGTACGTAAGCATCCATTATGTGATACAGGTGTTGTGCTTTGTTCTCTTTGTCCCACCCAATCCAACGATCCCGCGCCTGCATTGAATAAACTGGATCTCCTAAGCCAAATAAGCCGATTAATTTGCCGTTGTTTTCATCGAACACGAGAAACCGAAGCCTTCTCCCATATCCTGCGGAAACCGGAATACTCCAGTGGAGACAGGCGTAACGAAAAAGCAACTCATGCTCGGATTCCGGCTTCACGACAACGAGCTTCGGGCGTATTGCGCTGGGGACCACCTCGTCTCCATTGGCGATATATCGAATAAGCCGGTCTTCATAAGGCCGCACGCCTGGGCCGGATACCTCCAGTTTTTTCTGCAGGGCAAGCTCGTTTAGAGCACGAAAATAATCTTTAGTAGGGTTATCTGGCATTTGGATAATGCCGTCCCGTACCCTGTAGCCCTGCTTGCGTAGAGACTGGACGATAGCGATCTTCAAGTGATCCGCCGATGGCACGTTCATTATGGCCACAAGTCCTTCATGTCCTTAATGTTCACTTGCTTCATTCCTCCGCTGTCCTTTCGATATCCGCCTCGTCGAGCGGTTCGTCCACGGCATTGCGCAGCCAGGATGGATCGAAGCCTGCAGCCGAGGAGCCCTCGACGCGGATTCGCACCCTGGCTCCGTCGGATTTATCGGCCAGGTTCGCGATGGCCGGGAATGCCTTGAAGACCTGTTCTCGGGTGGCTTCGAATGTCATTGCGATCCGTTTCCTTCGACCGGAAACATCCGTGCCCGTCGTGACTGGCCCAGTGCCGGTTCCCACACCAATTCCGGCCGGGCCTTCTTGGACGCTCGGTGGAGGAACTGCGTCTGTATCGACGGGGAAAGCGCCTGCGGGTTGGGCCGCCGGGGCTTCCGGGACGGCTTGCGGCATTATGAGGAATCCGGATTCAAAATCGATCTCGTCGTCAGCAATGGAGCGGCCGAGAATCACCTTGTCACGATTTACCTGGTACCTTCCATCAGGACCAAGAACGGGACTGCCTCCACTCGCATAGCCGAAGACGCCTTCGGCAACACCGCGAGCGATACCTTTGCGCAAGACGGATGCGGATTCCAATCGGGGCGGCACAATATCCCGGAAAAACGACTCAAGCACATCGGATG
>JAKPRU010000749.1 GCA_029557025.1 Candidatus Omnitrophota bacterium
CCGTACCGGCCGTATTCGTAATGATCAATCTCGCCGTTGGCAAAAGAAACCATTTCCGCAACATCTTTAAAGACGAAGGTGCTGGTGTAATCGATGGGAGTCGTGATGCTGCCCATCCATCGCTTCTCTCCGCAGTGAACGGCAATTGTGTCACGATGGCCGTTGGGGCGCTGAGTGAACTCGTTCATATATATCTCCAGAACTCCTGTAAACAATGGCAACTACTCTGAAATATTTATACTGGTCCTGGACTTTGACATGGACTTGGTCCTGGACCACTTTTGATTGCCTCTGGCACTATTCCATAATCGCCGTATCCATGCGGGCGTCGGACTCTCCGTCGCGTTCAGCGCATGAAGCCGCCGGCCGACTAAAGCATAAAATCCTTATTATGATCCAAAATCCGCCGTTGTTCAGAGAAATCTGCTGATTTGACGTTGGACGGCCGCGGGTTTCTGCTACAATCTCGGGACAAGCGGAGGTGAATCTGGCCTGGTGGCCGGCCTGGACTTCAAATCCAGTTGTGGTTCACCGGAAGGTGGGCTGGGTGGGTTCGATTCCCATGCACCTCCGCCAGTTCAAATGACGAATGACGATTTACGAATGACGAATTAAAAACCACCTCAAAAACCAAGCTGCCGGAATACAAGCATTCCTCACGGCTCGCCATTGGTTTTTGCGGACAGAATTCGATCCTCTCGCGCGTCCCATTTGTTCTTCAGTCATTGCAATCCATCCTATGAACGCCCAATCGCTTCTCGATTATTCCATCGTTCCCATGCCTGCAACGGGCGGGCGGTCCTCTATCGCAATTTCTTTAAACAACGCCTCGTATTCAGGATTGCGCATTGAGCTTCGCGCCGATTTTCTTTCCAAATTCCAACGCTGTCCGGCGCAGCAGGTCGGAATCAACCGGGACCTTAATCCGCAGCGGGTCTTCCACCATTTCCATACCGCATCGGTATTCCATCTTTTCATGAATCTTTTTCGGCGCTTCACCACTCCATCCATAAGCCCCGAAACAGCCTCCCATTCTCCCTTGCAGACTGGCCCGCTCCGCGAACACCAGTATCCTCTTCATCTCATCCGTCATTTCATGATGGTAGGAGATCGGAAGAGC
>JAKPRU010000763.1 GCA_029557025.1 Candidatus Omnitrophota bacterium
GAATCTCACGTGCCAGTCGCATCTTCTGCGCGGGCTGGGACCGGAAACGGACCCCGAATACCGGGCATCCTCGCGCGTCGGTTTCCGACCGAATCCCGATTACCGTATCTCCTGGCAATGTTTCGCGGAATCCGTTTATGATGCTCCACTTCAGATGAAATACTCGGACCTGGACCCGAATGCCCAATACAGGGTCCGCGTTGTCTATGCCGGCGACATGCGGCGCAACACGGCCCTGAAGATTCGGATGACGGCCGATGAGATCGAGGTCCATCCGTTTATTCCCAAGGAAAGTCCGGTCCGCCCGATGGAGTTTGATATCCCCATTGATGCCACAAGGGATGGCGAACTCCTATTGAGCTGGTATCAGGAACCCGGTTCCGGCGGATCGGGGCGTGGATGCCAAGTCGCGGAGGTGTGGCTCATGAAGGTTCCTTCGGCAGGGGCTGCACAAGAATCGGCGCGTTGATATTTTCGGCGCAAATCACTGAGGACATCGAAGATAAGATTACAGAGCTTCACACGGGGTTTATGCCCGTTTGCTCTGGCTTGCCTAATCGACCTGAGTGAATTACCCTCTATAAGAATCATTCAAGTGAAGAGGAATTCTGGGAAAGGGCAAACAGGATGTCATTTGACCTCTCATCGCACGGGATTACCGTGAAGAACATTGACCGGAATCCATGTGTGCCCCGGCTCTATGAGCTAGGGCTTCAGGAACCGGGATGCACAATTGCAGATACAGGGGCGTTGATTGCCTATTCCGGGGCAAAAACCGGGCGGAGTCCTCTCGAAAAACGGGTTGTTGAGGAAGAGCTCCACAGGGAAGATGTATGGTGGGGGTCGATCAACATTCCGATCAGCGAAGAAGGGTTCGCCATCAATAAGGAAACCGCGATAGATTTTCTGAACTCCCGACCGCATCTTTTTTGTGTGGATGGCTTTGCCGGTTGGGACACGCGGCATCGCATCAAAATGCGCGTGATCTGCGCACGGGCGTATCATGCGCTGTTTATGCACAACATGCTGATTCGTCCTACAGCGGAGGAATTGGAGAATTTCGGTGAGCCGGATTGGGTGATCTATAATTCCGGTCAATTTCCGGCGAATTCCCACACCCCGAGTGTTACCAAGAAAACGAGCGTGAACTTGAACATCAAGACCCGTGAACTGGTTATCTTGGGGACCGAGTACGCCGGGGAAATGAAAAAGGGGATTTTCACGATACTGAATTACTTACTTCCAAAAGCGGGGGTGCTCTCGATGCATTGTTCCGCCAACGAGGGACCCGATGGGGATGTGGCTCTCTTTTTTGGCTTGTCTGGGACCGGGAAAACCACACTTTCTGCGGATCCGAAGCGGAAACTGATCGGCGATGATGAGCATGGCTGGACGGATGACGGAATTTTTAACTTCGAAGGCGGCTGCTACGCCAAAGTGATCCGACTCAGCAAGGAAGGGGAACCGGATATCTGGAAGGCGATTCGGTTCGGCACGGTTTTGGAGAATGTGGTTTACGATAAGCAGAC
>JAKPRU010000783.1 GCA_029557025.1 Candidatus Omnitrophota bacterium
ACCATAAAAGAGATTACCGGTTGTGTTGTCTGGGCCTTTGCCGATTTCGCCTTCATGATTTGTAATCCAATGGCGAACCTCAAAGACCAGCATCTTTTCTTCGTCGGGGTATTCCATCGAGGTCAGCAGAACATTCGGCGTTGTCTGGTCATCATCGAACATGAAATGGCGCCCCATTGCCTGAACTTTGCCGGGCAATTTCACACCGAGTCCCCACCGGGCGACATCCATCTGGTGGATTCCCTGGTTCCCAATGTCTCCATTTCCGTAGGGCCACTGCCAGTGCCAGTTGTAATGGAACCGGTTGCGGCTGAAAGGACGTTCCGGGGCGGGTCCGATCCACTGGTCGTAATGAACTCCGGGCGGAACCGGCTCATCCGGAGTGTGCCCGATCGTATCCCGCCACTTATAGCAAAGGCCTTTCGCCATATAGACATCGCCGATGACTCCCTCCCGAAGAAGGCGAACGGCCTCCCGAACTCCATCGGAAGATCGAGAGTTTGTCCCGTGCTGAACGATGCGGTTGTATTTGCGTGCGGCTTTCACCAGTTGTCGCCCTTCCCAGATATTGTGCGACAGAGGTTTTTCCACATACACATGTTTCCCGGCCTGGCAGCCCCAGATGGCCTGAAGCGAATGCCAATGGTTCGGCGTGGCAAAACTGACCGCGTCAATAGAGGGGTCTTCCAGCAGTTCCCTGTAATTCCAGAAGAGCTTCGGCTTCGGAAGACCTTTACTGACAATCAATTCCTCACAGGCTTTGTCGAGAACATTTTCATCCACATCACAGAGAGCCGCGAGTTCCGCCTCGTTGATTTCCAGGTATTGCCGGATATGGGTCCGCCCCTGGCCGTGGACCCCAACCACAGCTACCCGAACTTTTTCATTCGCACCGGCCCAAGCCCCGGTTCCCATCAGCTGTGCTGCGGCGAGAGCGGTCGCGCTTGTTTTCAAAAAATGACGTCGGTCGTTCTTTGGATCGATTTTTTGTACCATTTACGCACTCCTGTGTTTTGAATCTAAGCGGACATTATACCCGGTTGAAGCAACTTGGGGAGATCTTCCATCCCGTGGCGGTTCAGATCGGCCACTGTGGGCGGCGCGGAAATCGAATGCTCCAAAGGCCACAAGGAGAAAAAAGATGACCGGCTTGAACATACCTGCCTTGGCAAGCGCGGGGTTTGGATTAAGATGGGGGAGAAAAGAACCTTGCACTGCTTAAGAAAGGACTCAAGATGCCCCGGAACTCTCTCAATCGCCGCGATTTCCTGGCTTCCACGTGCGCTGCCACCCTGGCAGGCGTTTGCAGCAAGCATTCCGCTTATGCTGCCGAATCGAAAATGAGGTTCGGCATGGTGACTTACCAATGGGGTAAGGACTGGGATTTGCCGACTCTGCTCGCCAACCTGGAGAAAGCCAAAGTTTTTGGTGTAGAACTGCGCACCACTCACGCACATGGGGTCGAACCCACTCTCAACGATCAACAGCGTCGCGAGGTCAAAAAACGGTTTGAGGACAGCCCGATCACTCTGGTGGGCATCGGCAGCAATGAGAACTTCGACTCTCCCGATCCGGAGACACTGAAAAAATCCATCGAAGCGTCAAAAGCCTTTGTAATTCTCAGCCGCGATGTCGGCGGCTCCGGTGTCAAGGTCAAACCGAACTCGTTCCATGTCGGCGTCCCACACGAAAAAACGATCGAGCAAATCGGCAAGAGTCTGAATCAGCTGGGGACTTTTGCGCAGGATTACGGACAGCAGATCCGTCTGGAAGTCCACGGCGAATGCGCTGAATTGCCGACGATGAAGGCGATCATGGATGTGGCTGACCACCCCAATGTGCGAATCTGCTGGAACAGTAATCGACAGGATCTCGAAGGGCAGGGACTCGAATACAATTTCAATCTGGTCAAGGACCTTTTCGGATCAACCGCTCATGTTCGGGAATTGGATACTGCGGACTATCCGTTCCAGAAGCTCCTGGACTTATTCAAAGGGATCCAGTACAGCGGTTGGATATTGCTGGAGGCCAGCAGCAACACACCGGAAGTCAGGAAAGACCGCGTGCAGGCACTGATTCGACAGCGGGAATTATTCGAGAAAATGGCTGCCGGGTAACCGACAGCCATAAGGAAGATCGAAAACCTGTCCACCACTATGCCGGGCTATTTTCCCAGTCTCGTGATGTCCCCATTGCTTTTCAGGCCGTTTGAGGGATCGTATTCAAAATAGATATCGCAGGGGCAGAACTCAGCCGGTGGCCCGGCATCCCCATTGATATAGCTATTCGGTCCCGCTGAGCCGATCCAGTAATCATAGCCATCTATGTTTTTGTATCGTCCGAAGACTTGGTAAAAGAGATCCCGTTTAAATGTCTGCCCGTAGAATGGGTCGAAGGTTTCGTAATAATAAATCGGTTTGTCGCCATCATTTGTCAAACGTCCCTTGGGGAAAAACGGATCGGTAAAGGCTCCACTGGAGATATAACTAACAGGGGTTGTGAGATATGACCAGCGCCCGGGCCAGGTGATGTTGTTGAAGCGGGGATAACTTTTGGTATTCGTGTCCATCCGGTAGGAAGTCAGCGCCAAGTCAATGGCATTCATGTCCGCCTGCGCACGAGAAATCTGAGCGCGGATTCGGGCGTTCATGAAGTTCGGGACGGCAATTGCCGCCAGAATCCCGATAATCGCCACCACAATCAGGAGTTCGATCAGGGTAAACGCTCGACGCATCGCCGGGTCCTCCGTTTACGCCGCGATTTGTCCCACATAATCCTTTGACACCAGGGAGACCACCTCCACTATTATTACTATGATACAGCACAGTTCCGCGCCCGTCAAGCCGATACGAGGATATTTTCTCCGGCCTCCGCTTCGGGAAAAGGTCTTGACTGCATTGACACCGCCGGGTTTTGACATACACTCCCCCACGGTTGACAGTTACGGAATCAGGAGATGTACAGCCGGTGTCACAATCCCTTGTTCGTGTCGGATTTGTCGGATGCGGATATCACGCGAGCCTGAACATCCTGCCCAGCCTCCGGTTCGCGCCGATTGAACTGGTCGCGGTATGCGACCTGAATCGGGGACGGGCCGAGCAGGCTGCCCGCCGGTTCGGGGCAAAAGAAATTGTCCCGACAGCGAATGACCTTGTGAGCCGGAAGGATATCGACGCCGTATTTGTTGTCGGGCCGCCTTCGCTTCACACCTCTGTGGCAATCTCCGCCATGCGTGCCGGAAAACACGTGTTCATGGAGAAACCTTCGGGAGACAACCTGGTCCAGGCCCGGCAGATTCAACAAACGGCCCGCGAAACCGGACGGGCCTGTATGATCGGATTTATGAAGCGGTTTGCCGACACCTATTCCCGGGCAAAAACGCTGATGTCGGAAACGGCGTTCGGTCACCCCACACACATTTTTGGACGCTACGGGCACTGGAATATGAATTGCCTGCACGACCACCTTGTCTATATGAGCGTTCATCTCATCGACCTGGTGCGGTTTTTCATGGGGGACTATGCGCGTCTTACGGCAGAGGTGAACATTCGGAACGGGCAATATTCATTTGCCATTTCCGCCCGATTCGATTCCGGTGCGGTTGGCAACCTGGTTTCCACCGCTCAGCAGCCGCGTGTCCAGGAGCGTGTCGAGATTACCGGCGAGAGGCAGCTGATCGTTGTAGACAATCTGGTGAATCTTGAAATCCACAGTTCATCTTGCAATGGCCTGGATCGAAATATCGAACTGTCCGACATCCAAACCTACCGCCCCGACTTCTCCATCCCGAATCTCAACCAGAACAATCTCTGGTTCCAGGGGTATGCCGGAGAGGTGATTCATTTTGCGGAATCCGTACTGGCCGGTCGATCCCCTGTTCCCAATGCGGATGACGGTGTGGCAGTGATGCGTATTGTGGACTGGCTGGAACATGACCCTACCCATCCCCTCGAACTACCCCAAGTGGAGGAATCCTGATGAAACTTGCATTCTGCTCTGTCTGTCTGCACAAACATCCATTCGAACAGATGCTGTCCATTGCATCCCATGCGGGGTACAGGGATCTGGAATTGATCGCGATCCCAACCTGGATTCATGTCGATCTCAACAAAATGTCCCCCAACGCGTTGGAAAAGGCCGTCTCCGCCCACGGGATGAAACTGATCGCCTTATATCCCGGCGGAGTCGATACACAATCCGATGAAACCATCGCGAAAAGTTTGAATTACATCCAACGAGCGATTTCGACAGCCAGCGAACTCGGGGTCTCCCGCATTGTGTTCACCGGAAGCCATCGCGAAGAACCGCTGGATGCGGCGATTAAGGCCTACCGAACCCTGGTTCCCTATCTCCAGGCGGCTAATGTAACTCTTTGCCTTGAGAACCACTATAACAATCAGATCGAATTTCCCGAAGACTACGAAGCCATTTTCAAAGCCATCGACTCGCCGAATGTCGGAATGACTGTCGACACAGGGCATTTCACTTCCTCGCAGGTAGATATTCCCGCATTGATCGACCGATTCGCCGACCGGGTCCGCCACGTGCATCTGAAAGATCATATCGGTACTCAGTCTGTTATGATCGGCAAAGGCCGGACCGACAATCCGGGTATTTTAAGGCGCCTTCATCAGAAGGGCTATACCGGATATATTTCGCTGGAATTGGAGGTTGCCGATTACGAAAACAGTGAGGCGTATATCGCCGAGGCGAAATCTTTAATTGAAGGATATATAGCCAAAGCCGAGGGGTGAACCGGGAGGTAACGATGAAAATCCTTGTCATTGGCGGAACAGGCCATGTCGGTTCGTATCTGGTCCCGAAACTCCTCGCGAGGGGAATTCAGGTAACGGTACTGAGTTCCGGGCGGACCCTGATGCCGGACGATCCTGTCTGGGAACGCGCACAATATGTCCGACATGATTATTCGTGCGATTCTCTCCCAATGGAAATAAAGGATCTGTTCTTTGACGCGGTTATCGACATGCTCGGCAAAGAGCATACCTATAGACTTTTTCATACCCACGCCAAACACATCCTTGTCTGCGGCTCGATGTGGATGTACGGCGACCCGAAAGTTGTGCCGACTCCGGAACAGGCGCAGACGATCCCCTGCCCGTTTCCCTCTTACGCGCGACGGTTTGACAATATCCAGCGGGATATTCGAAACGCCAAGAGGGAAGGCCTTCAATTCACCGCCATCATGCCGCCGAATATCTGCGGTCCCGGCAAGATTCCCCTGGAAGGGATGGGCGGTCGAAGCCTGGAGGTTCATCGCGCTCACGCCGCCGGGAAAACCGTTGTTCTGCCCGAAGGCGCCGAGTCTCTCATCGGACCCTGCGATGCCGATGATATCGCGGAGATGTTCGTGGCCGCCGCCACAAATCCCAAACCCGCCTCGGCGGAGATTGTCAATGTCGGGTCGGCTTATTCGCTTACTGCTACCCAGTTTATCCGCACCATCGCGGAGATCTATAAGACAGAGATTCCCATCGAATACGTGCCATGGGAAAAGTACACGACCGAGGTCTCTACCGATATCGGCGCGTACTGGCATTTCAAAGCACATACATGCCCCGACATCCGCAAGGCCGCTCGCTTACTCGGCTATCAACCGAAATACACCCCCGAGCAATCCCTGGAACGGGCCATCCGATGGATGCAGACATGCGCGATGCTGTAAACCGATCCTGAGCCGCTCCATCGCTCGCAAGATCCGCTACGACAATTTTATGGCGATGGCGGATGAGTATGTGAAAATGCGGATGTAGTCGAAGGACAACATCCGCGTTCATCGGCTACAGGGCCAATCCTGCCTTTACTCTTACCTAAACTGCTCCTTTGCCGCCAGGACATCCTGGAGAATCTGCTCGCCAGGGAGGCCGGCCGCGTTGGCGCGGGCAATGTAGTCGTCGATTACAGGTTTCACCAGTTCGGGGAGTTTTGCCTGGTCCTCTGCGGGCAGATCGAATACCTGTACGTTGTGCTGTTGTTTTGCCCACTCCAGGGACTCATTGGCGTGTGCATCCACATAGTCCGCCGTCCAAATCGCGTGCTCCAGCCGAAGATTGTCTATGATCGGTTTCAGTTCCTCCGGCAGCGAGGTCCATTTTTCCGCATTCATTACCACGGCGAATGCGGTTACGGGCAGGTTGAGCATGGTCACATTCGAGAACTGCTCCGCATATCCCCTGTCTTTCAAGAGGTCCAACGAAGAGTGGAGCGCTTTGGCCGCGCCTGTCCCGAAACCGCTACCCGGCGACATGTCAAGCGGGACAGCCCCCAAGCATTTCAGAATATCGTTTCCCGAACCGGAGGTAAAAATTTCCATGCCCTTTAATTCCTCCAGGGATCGAATCGGTGTAGAGGTCATCAGATTGCAGGGAGGGCATGTGAAGACAGTGATAATTTTAACGTTCTCAAACTCCTTCGGGTTGTACTTCATAATAAGATGATAAAATGTCAGCGTTGCCGCTTTCGCGCTGGAAAACCCGACCGGAAGATCAATGACTTCCGAAACCGGAAACCGGTCCCGCGCGTCCCAGATTGGGAAATTGCCGATATCCACCTGACCGGCAATGACCGCATCCAGGACGTCCGGCTTCCCCGATTGGGTCTGCACTTTCACCTTTCCATTGGTCCAGGTTTCAATTTGCGTTTTCCAGTGCTCCATCTGCACATACGGAAACGTGGGGGGAGGAGCGAAATTGGCGTAGGTCAGGGTCAGAACCGGCTGCTCGGGAGCTGCCTTAACCGCAGGCTGTTGCACAGCTGTCGGTTCCTCCGTGGTCGTTTCGGTTCCCGGTTTCGGGCCACAGCCCACAAGGCCGCCAAGCAGCGCAACGCAAGCAAGCCATACCGCGATGGAACTTCTCTGTGTTTTCATGACGTTTCTCCCTGTCTGTCAAATGTGTTCTGAAATATGCGTTCCGACGGATGACTCGAGGTCTCCGGAGACACTCCGGTCCGTCCTTGTTCTGGATACAACAAATCCATTCTTGAACAACATACAAGATACCCTCGCAACACCGATCCGTCAACCGGGATAATGCGTTCGTGAAGAGAACAGACGGGGCCAGGAATCATCCGATATCTTGATTTCACGAGAGATACAAACAGTGTCATAGAAGGATGGCAATGGAGAGAGGATTTGGCTAATATGTTGAAGTTTCAGTTACAAATCCAACGAAAACAGGTTGAAAGACCATGCCACATGTTCTTGCCATTCATGCCCATCCTGACGATATTGAAATCCTCGCCGCCGGCACGGTCGCGCTCCTGATCCGACACGGCTGGACGGTGGAGATCATCACCATGGCTCCCGGCGATTGCGGCACAGCGGATCGCAGCGCGGAGGAAATCTCCGCCATTCGCCGAAAAGAGGCCGCCGATTCGGCGGCGGTGATCGGCGCACGGTATCGCTGCATGGAGGAACGCGATCTGCGGATTTACCACAATGACCGCACACAGGAGAAA
>JAKPRU010000795.1 GCA_029557025.1 Candidatus Omnitrophota bacterium
TGTGGAGGCCATCCCCCAATCGGCAAGATCCGTGTGGTAAAAACCCGGCTCGAACAGCTTGTATTCCACCAGCATCCGCTCATGCGGGTCGAGCGCGCGGTAGATTCGGTCCAGGCTTTCCTGCATCCACTGTTTACGTCGACGGAAATGCGCGTATCCGGGATAGTTCGTTCCGTCGGCATACCAGCACGAAAGAATGGTCGAATCCACCTCTCTCATAATCTCGATGCACTCCAGATGCCGTTCGATCGCCTGGATCCGTACGGCCGGGTCGTGATGACTAATACTGCCCAGCTTGTATTGTTCCTCCTGGAAAACATTCGGGTTGACCGCCCCGATGCGGATGCCGTTCTCCGCCGCCATGTCTTTGAGGTCCTGGTAGTTGTCGCATCTGTCCCAGGGAATATGGATGGCTACAGTGGGTGCGATGCCGGTGTATTTGTGTACGGTCCCTGCGTCCTGCATTTTGTGTTCGAGGGTTTTGGCAGCCCAGGGTTGCGGAAACACGCCAAATCGTGTCCCAGAATCGGCATAGCCCCAGGAGGGGGTTTCGATCTTCTGGGCTTTCAGGCTTGCCTTCGCCGTCTCCAGGTTGATTCCTCGTTCCTCAAGCGTATCGCAGAGAATCTTGTAGGCATCGCAACCGTTGCTCATCGCGGTTCCTTTCCGAATTCAGGCGCGGGGCCGGTTCCCGCCGGCCCCACATTGGCCTGTGGATTGCAGGCGTACAACACTCCGGTCAGGTTGAATCGCTCACGAAGATCTTTCAACTCGTTGACTCGTTCCGGGCTGAGGATATTCACATTTCCCAACAAAACTGCCGTCAGAAGAATCTTTGCGAAATGCTCTACCGTTTCCAGGCGGTAGTAAGCCTCCATGACATTTTTTCCCAGCGAGAGAATGCCGTGGTTGGCCATGAGAATCACATTGGCCTTTTCGATATAGGTCTCCATAGCAGTGGGGAGTTCCTCGGAACCCGGGCGGCCGTAGGGAGCAAGAGGAACGCCGCCGAGGGCCAACAGGACCTCCGGCAGGACACATTGGTCCAGGGAAAGCCCGGCAACCGCAAAACCGGTTGCGGTCGGCGGGTGCGCGTGGACCACCGCGTGGACATCCGGCCGTTTCCGGTATACCGCCAGGTGCATCTTTGCTTCGGACGACACTTTCCATTCCCCGCGAATCTGGCGGCCCTGGCTGTCTATTGTGGCGATCATCGCCGGGTCCATGAATCCTTTGCTCACGCCGGTGGGGGTACAGAGGATTTCATCATCGCTGATTCGCGCGGAGATGTTGCCGTCATTCGATGCGACAAATCCGCGTATCCAAATCCGCCTCCCGGCTTCCAGAATGTCTTGTTTGGCTTGAAATGCGTTCATATTCGTTTCCCTGTGAATTGCGTTCAATATCGCCTGTACAGGTTTTGGAGGGCGTAGGGGGTAATTCATGAATTGTCCCCTACCGTCATTCCGGCGAAAGCGGAAATCCAGGCATGTAGTCTCGCCCCCGAAATCCAAATGACGGTACCAGCATTCATTGACCCCCGTCAACCGATGCGGTGGACTCTCCATTCAATTATGCTATACTTCTGGCAAATCACTTACGAGCCTCGCTCCGGTGGGGCCGGTGATTGGAGTGAAGAAAGCGTCACCGCACACAGTGTAGACGAAGGAGTGAAGATACGCACAACCCCTCTATGTTTCTCCAAACTTTGGGGGAGAGGTTCCTCCCCCGTAGATCGGGGGAGGTCAGGTGAGGGTTGACCGGATTTCGCAAAACTCCTCGGCGTGACGGTTCTGCCTCAGCTTTCTCAGGAGTGTAATCATGCTTATCGGAGTTCTCATCTTCTTGATCTCATTCATGGAGGCAGGCGTAATGAACGCTCAATGTCAATCGGATTCTCCGGCGATTGTCCAATCCGGATTCATTTACGACGAAGCCCCGTTTCCGTCTTGCCACGCTTCCACCCTGGTGGAGGTCTCGCAGGGCAAGATTCTGGCGGCCTGGTTTGGCGGCACGGAGGAAGGGAACCCGGATGTCGGTATCTGGCTGTCCAAGTATGATGGATATGCTTGGGAACCGGTGCGACAAGTTGCGAAAGCGGATGGGGTCCCGTGCTGGAATCCGGTTCTGTTTCAGGCCAAAAATGGGGAAACCCTGTTGTTCTACAAGGCCGGTCCAAACCCGACCGGTTGGTCCGGCCTTCTGATTCGATCCAGGGATGATGGCGAGACTTGGTCCGAACCGGAACTGCTTCCCGGCGGAATCCTGGGACCGATTAAGAACAAGCCGATTCAACTGGAGGATGGAACCCTGGTCTGCGGCTCCTCCGTGGAAAGCTGGAAACTATGGACCTGCTGGGTGGAACTGACACGCGATCTCGGCAAAACCTGGAGCAAGCATGGGCCGATCCAGGTCCCCGGCCGGCCGTTCGGCATTATCCAGCCCACCGTGTTCTTAACGAAAAATGGAAATATCCGCATGTTGTGCCGCGCGCGACAGACCATTGGGAAAATCTGCCTCGCCGAATCCAAAGACAGCGGCAGGACTTGGTCCGATGCGCGACCCATCGACCTGCCGAATCCCAATTCCGGCATTGACGCTGTCCGAATGACGGATGGCAGAATCGCCTTGGTGTATAACCATACCGGTACCGGCAGGACCCCTCTCAACTTGGGCATTTCCGAGGATGACGGCGAAACGTGGAAAATGGCGCTGACCCTGGAAGATCAACCCGGCGAGTATTCCTACCCGGCTGTCATCCAAACCGACGATGGCCTGTTACATACGACTTACACCTGGAAACGGGAAAAGATCAAACACGTGGTCATCGACCCCAAAGAGAAATCAGGGATGTGACACCGTGCATCAAACGGTGATATAACTACTGCATAGGAAGACCGAGCCAGGCGGAAGAAATGGAAGGTACTTCCCAACTCCACATTCCGCACCGAGGACGATGGGACCGGGTTTGCGTTCAGCGTGGATAACGACCCGCTGCATCCGGTCAATCAAACCATAGTCGAGGGGATGAAAGAACTCTCGAAAAAAAATTAAGAATCCTGGTAATCCTGTAATCAAGTAAATCATGGTTCAGACAAACAGGCAAGCATGAGGAAGAAATGAGGATTCGGCGAGGCTTCACTCTGATCGAGCTCCTCGTTGCCATTATCCTTTTCTTTGACAGTTGTGTAGTTAAAACTGGACCTGCTGGAAATCACTAACCTTCTCGATGCTTTCCCGATCTTCGATACCGTGGCTTTCGGGTGATACCGCCTCGGTTTCCGCGTGGATTGGCGTCAAATCCGGCGGAAAATCCCTCGCCCAATTTTGCAACGCTATAATTACTTCATCCATTTTCTCCAGGTGATTGACTACGCGACGCATTTCTTTGACGGTGGGATAACCTTTGAGATACCAGCCGACATGCTTTCGCATTTCGTGAATCCCCTTCGCCTCCCCCTTCTCTTCCACTACCAGACGGATATGCCGAACGAGGACCTCGATTCGCTCGGCCAACCCCACCGGGGGAAGCGATTCCTGACCGGCAAGATAGTGCCGGATTTCACGAAAAATCCACGGATTTCCATAGCTGCCACGGCCCACCATAACACCATCGCAGCCCGTTTCGGCGATCATTCGCGCGGCAGACAGGCCATCCTTCACATCGCCATTCCCGACTACCGGCACATTCACGGCGGATTTCAGTTCTCCGATCCAGGGCCGGAAGGCTTCGCCGGAGAAGCCCATTGCGCGGGTCCGTGCATGGAGGATGATGCCGTCCACACCTTCCTCCTGCGCAATGCGGGCCACTTCCAGAAACGTCAGCTCCTCCGCGTTCCAGCCTGCTCGCATCTTGACCGAGAAGGGCAGGGAAGTGGCGCCTCGGACTTTTCGAATGATTTCCGCGAGAAGTGCAAGGTCGCGAGTGAGCGCGATGCCGGAACCGTGGTTGACTACGTTTTTTGCGGGACATCCCAGGTTCAGGTCGATCCCATCGGGACCGATATCGGTAATGAGTTTCGCGGCCTCCTCCATCTGAAGCGGATTCTTGCCGAAAATCTGGATCACCAGGGGATGCTCATTGCGGCAGATATCGAGCATCGCAAGGGTTTTCCGGTTCCTCATGGCGATGCCGGTTGCGCTGATCAATTCCGAGAAAGCAAGCGGGCATCCCATCTCGCGCGCGATGGTCCGGGCGGCGCGGTCGGTGACTCCGGCAATCGGGGCCAGCATGACGGTGGAGTAGAATGCCCGGGTATCTCTTGTCATGGCATTGCGTCCATGTCCCAGTTTGAACGATATCCCTTCTCCAGCAGAACTGTCCCCAGCCCGGCCACCATCACTCCGTTATCGGTGCAGAGAGATACGGGCGGTGTTACGAGGCGCATTCCATTCGATGCGGCGGCCTTTGCCATGGTCTCGCGGATTGTTCGGTTTGCGGCGACTCCACCGGTCAGCGTGATGGTTTTCACTCGATGCTGCTGCGCGGCGATTAGAGTCTTTTCGACCAGGCTGTCCGCCACGGCCGCCTGGAAAGAAAAGCAGATCCGGTCGATCTCGCTATCCGGCACGGAAGGAACCGATTCAATATAGCGTGCGACGGCGGTTTTCAGGCCGCTGAATGAGAAGGCCATCGTCGGACCCGTGAGCGGACGGGGGAAGGGAATGGCTTCTCCTCCAGTCCAGCGTTGCGCGCGTTTTTCGATCACCGGGCCGCCGGGATAGCCCAGATTCAGCAAGTTGGCGACTTTATCGAACGCCTCTCCCGCTGCATCGTCGCGGGTGGAAACCAGGCGGACCGTTTTCTCCCACGACTGAACCAGGTACACCGCCGTATGGCCGCCGGAAACAATCAGGGCGACATGCGGAAAATCCGGCGGTTCGTCATCCGATGCAAAAATAGCGCTATAGATATGTGCGTTGAGGTGATTGACACCTACGAGCGGAAGGCCGCAGCCGTATGCAAAAGATTTTGCCACGGCAATCCCCACGAGCAGGCATCCCACCAGGCCGGGACCCTGTGTTACCGCAACACCGTGGAGATCCCGCGCGTCGAGGTCCGCATCCTTAAGGGTCTGTCGCAGAAGCGGCAGGAGAATGTTGGCGTGAGCGCGGGAGGCAACCTCCGGAACGACTCCGCCATATGGGCGATGAAGATCCACCTGAGACGACAAATGGGCGGACCCTATGTTCCGCCCATTTGAGACAATCGCAACTCCGGTGTCATCGCAGGAGGTATCAATTCCCAGGACGTGCAAGTCCGACC
>JAKPRU010000807.1 GCA_029557025.1 Candidatus Omnitrophota bacterium
AATCGCCTTCCTCTTTGGCTGTATCCTCACGATACCCCCAACTTTATTCATTAGCTTTTACAACCCCGTTTTCTTTAACCATCTTGGCTGGACTTTATTCTTTATCACCTTTATCCCAGGTTTGTTCGGTCTCATAGCCGGGCAGGGAACGGCCCTGTTCTTTCCCCGCTGTCGTGAGTTTCTTCCCGGCACAAAATCTATTTTCATCGTTGTAATCCTTCTGATTTGCGTATGGTTTGGTGTTTGGGGAGTAGCCGTTTCATGCTCATCCCGCCCTCTCGGACCTGACTGGCCGGAGCTGGTAGTCATCGGTTTAGATGGAGCGACTTGGGACATTATCGATCCCATGCTGCAAGCAGGCGATCTGCCTCATCTCGCCGCGCTGTGCAGGGATGGCGCACGGGGACCCCTGGAAACACTCAGTCCCATCTGGTCGCCGCTGATCTGGACTTCCATCGCTACCGGCAGGCTGCCGGAGGACCATGGCATTACCGGCTACTATGGAACCCGCGCCGATCTCAAGTGTGCGCGGATTTGGGACATGGCGGTATCGCAAGGGAAACGAACCGGCCTGTTCGGATGGCTGCTGACCTGGCCGCCGGAGGAACAGTTTGTATTCACGGTCCCCTCCTGGATGGCACGATCTACCGAAACAATCCCCGCACGATATGGCTTCATACAGGAACTCAACTTGAACCGGGATTCATCCGGCGGCGACGTGCGCCCCCTGAGCATCCTGTTTCGCGGAATCCTGAACGGGTGGCAAATCTCCACCGCGATGGAGTACACAAAAAACTCACGGCGAATCCCGACTAATCCCGACGAGATGCTTATCCGGCAGCATTTCAGCT
Source organism: Candidatus Omnitrophota bacterium (assembly GCA_029557025.1). Classification (GTDB taxonomy): domain Bacteria; phylum Hinthialibacterota; class Hinthialibacteria; order Hinthialibacterales; family JAKPRU01; genus JAKPRU01. The sequence goes on from JAKPRU010000807.1 coordinate 852, forward strand.
CCGTTATGCCGTGTACGGATGTCTACCTGGCTTTGCTGCGCGAACAGAAGCCGCAAGTTACCTGTTTCTGTCTCTATGGAATGGACCAGCTCGGTCATCGTTTCTGGAAAGATTTTGATCCGACAGGTTTTGAAGAAAGTCCGCAAAAACCACGCCCGGAATACCGAAACGTTATTCCCGATTACTATCGTTTGGCAGATGCCGCCGTCGGAAGGCTGCTTGCGGTTCTGCCGCAGGAAACGACTATCGTTGTGTTATCCGATCACGGCATGGGGCCGGATTATGCCGCCCCGGCGCGGTATGTCCTCAATATGGACCGAATCCTCGAGGCGGCGGATATGCCAGGTCGGTTCTCTGTCTCGTTCGCCCAGCGTCGCTACATTCTTCATCCCCTGTCCGATCTCACGGATTCCCAGCGGGAAACGGCGCGGATCACATTAGCCAAGGTACGTCTGGCCGAACAAGAAACTCCTTTATTCGAGATTTCGGAGGAGAATGGAGATATGATTCTGAATCCGCAAATCGAGATGCTGGCCGGCCCCGAATCCCCGCTCGCAAAAACACAGGGCCTTGTTGTAGAAGGACAATTGATCCCGAAACAGGAACTCTACGAGATTCGTCACCTCCCCGGTTCGCACCGCATGAACGGTATTCTCATTGTCAAAGGGCCGGATATCCTGTCCGGCGCACAGGTTCGGGACGCCGGAGTATTAGACATGGCTCCGACAGTATTGACTGTTCTGGCATTACCCGTAAGTAGAGAAATGCCTGGACGAGTACTGGAGGAGATATTCTG
>JAKPRU010000828.1 GCA_029557025.1 Candidatus Omnitrophota bacterium
CCGTACACGGTCATTGCGGGTCATGTCCACAATTACACGAAAAGCATCCGCTACGGACGGGAGTATTACACCGTGGCAACAACGGGGGGATCCAGCCAGCTGCGAGGTATCGAGTACGGCGAATTCGATCATATTCTCTGGATTACCATGACAAACGAAGGCCCGCGAATAGCCATCTTAATGTGTGATGGGATACAGGACACAAATATCCGAATAAAGGAATAATCCGTCCCCTGGTTCTTTACCGGCGGCAGGGCTGCGCGACCATGCGCCTGTATACCGGCTGAATCAGTGAAACTCGTCTCCCCAGCGGGGTTTGCCGTCCTTGGTCATCATATACCAGAGGCCACCGTTGCTGAAAGTGCCGTTGCTTGCCGCGTAGATGTTCGCGTAGCCGTTGGGACCGTGCAGGAAAAGCATTCGATCGGACTCCTGATAAGCGGCGAGGTGTTTTCCATCGGGACCGCTCTTGAACCAGCCACAGCCAAATTCGAAATGGGGAATACCCCCATGGATCATATCTTTGGGGGCTTTGCCCTTATTGGAGGGGTCCGTCAGAGTGAATACATCATAGATCAGCGTGTTCAGATAGGCGATCGGTGTCGTGAGGGGATTCATTGCCCAGGGGAGGTCGCTGTGGTCGGGCCAGCCGTTGTTGTCCAAAAAATACATGCGATAGGCCTGCACGACCGAGCGCATGTCTGCCAGCCCACGGGAAATCATGGCCCGGTGTTGGGCCTTTCGAAAGTTGGGTACGGCGATGGCGGCCAGGATACCGATAATCGCGACAACGATCAGAAGTTCAATGAGAGTGAATCCAAGACGGTTCCAACATTCTCTATAAAAGCGTCTCATATCAGGTCTCCTAATTAGTGAAGCGCTTGGGGGTGAATTACCTTATATTAAAGCTTACCGAGGGGAGGGAGAAGAGCGGAGGGGGCAAAAGGAAGAGTTGTAGGGGCGAAGGAAGGTTCGCCCCTACGCAATTTCATCGCTCTTGAGAAAGTGGTGATTGAACAGCGGTGCTCAATGGATATTGAGGAGTCTTGCGATGTCCAGTCAACCCCCACCTCACTTCCCCCGATCTTCGGAGGAGGGAATTGTGATGTTTAATCGCTGAAATAGAAAAGACTGCCGTCACTGCGGACGCCGTTTGACATATCGTAGATAATCAAAATGCCGCCCGGGACACCCTTGCCGGTGTTGTTGGTTACCGTAGTGGAGTGTGTATCCGGGCCGTAGGAATACATCATGAAGTCATGCCCCGGACCATACGCCTCGAAAGCGTTGAAATAGGCCTCGTTTGCGCAGCGTTCTTTATCGGTGAAATAGTAGGGAGGAGGATATCCGAAGATTTCTTTGTAATACTGATTGAAATAATCGACCGGAACGGATGCGATGTAGGAAATCGGAGTAGTGACACGGGGAACATAGCCGTAAATGATTTCCGGCAGTTTGTTGTTGTCGATGCGATAGCAGGAAATCGCATGGGCGACGCTTTTCATATCGGAGATCGCCCGGACCACTTTCGCCCGCATCTGTGCATTGAGGAAATTCGGCACGGCGATGGCCGCCAAGACACCGATAATCGCAACCACGATCAACAACTCGATTAACGTGAAAGCGCACCGTTTTTTGAACATCCATAAGACTCCGTCGAAACACCCATCCCATTTGAGGGATTAGGGGCAGGCGCTGCCCGGCGGTTTGCACAAGCAGCGCCTGCGATTGTTTCTGTTGTCACGGTCCGTCCGAACAGGACCGGCTCTCGGTCTCTCATTCATACAGTGCCCAGTCGACTTCCACGCTGCTGGCTGTGGGCAGCTTTGTCGTAATGGTCACATCATCCAGGAGGACTACGGCATCTTTGCCGTCTTCGTTCTTGTCTTCACTGAAGTAGGCGTGGCAGGGCCGCATGTCGATTTTTCCCACCGTGGCATCGGGGAAAAAGGGCAATCCCTTGGAATCGTACCCGATCTTGATGGTATGAAATCCGCGGACCCAACCGGCATCATTGTAAGCCGCGCCGATTGTGGAACCCTTGGTGTAGTCTAACAGCGCCCATTCGGGCGACCACTGGTAAATCCACACCTGAGCGACGGAGGAAGCATCCAGTCCGGTCACCTTAAACCATACGGATACT
>JAKPRU010000874.1 GCA_029557025.1 Candidatus Omnitrophota bacterium
TGGCCTACTACCAGGCAGGGACGCCTGGCCTACTGGCGCCAGGCAGAGACGCCTGGCCTACTGTGCCAGGCAGGGACGCCTGGCCTACTGTGCCAGGCAGAGACGCCTGGCCTACTTTGCCAGGCAGGGACGCCTGGCCTACTTTGCCAGGCAGGGACGCCTGGCCTACTGGTGGGACAGGCCTCTGTGCCTGTCGATGGGCGTGTCGACAACGAGATTGCCGCGCTTCGCTCGCAATGATAATCTATGTAAAGATTATTTATTTACACTAATAAGGAGTTTTTTGAATGGCCTTACAGTTCACCAATACGATGGGCGGAAAAAAAGAAGAGTTCCATCCTCTCAATCCGCCGAATGTGGGGATGTATACCTGCGGGCCGACTGTGTATGATTTCGCGCACATCGGTAATTTCCGGACATACCTATTCGAAGATATTCTCCGTCGGTATCTGATTTACCGGGGCTACCGGGTGTTCCAGGTAATGAATCTGACGGATGTGGAAGATAAAATTATTCGGGCGGCGCAGTCAAAGGGGATTTCCATTTTCGAGCATACCCGGCCTTACATTGAGGCATTTTTTGAGGATCTGGATACGTTGCGCATTCAGCGCGCAGAAGTGTACCCGAGGGCTACCGATCACATTCCCGAAATGCTGGAGATCATCAGGATTCTTCGCGAAAAGGGCCACACGTATGAGAGCGAAGGTTCCATTTATTACCGAATCTCTACTTTTCCCCGATACGGCGCGCTTTCGGGGATCACGCCGGATTCGGTAAAAGTGGGGGCGCGTGTCGATCAGGACGAATACGAGAAAGAAGACGCCCGGGACTTTGTTCTGTGGAAAGCCAGGAAAGAAGGGGAGCATTTCTGGCAGACGGAATACGGCGAGGGTCGCCCCGGCTGGCATATCGAATGCTCGGCTATGTCGCGGAAATACCTGGGGGATACGTTCGATATCCACTGCGGGGGCGAGGACAATATCTTTCCCCACCACGAGAATGAGATCGCCCAGTGCGAAGCCGCCACGGGGAAACCGTTTGTAAAATACTGGCTTCATTCGCGGCATCTGATGGTCGAAGGGGAGAAGATGTCCAAGTCCAAGGGGAATTTCTATACGCTGCGGGATTTACTGCAAAAGGGGCATTCCGCTCTTGCGATCCGCTATTTTCTTCTTTCCGGGTACTACCGGGTGCAATTGAATCTCACGGAGGATGGCCTTCACGCGGCGCACCAGGCATGGCGACGGCTGATGGATTTCCGCCGGAGACTGGTCGAAACCCAGGAGAAGGCTCCGGAAGGTCCTCTCTCTGAAGAAGCGCGGGCGATTGCGGAGAAGGGATTGCGCGGGTTTGAGGAACACATGGATGATGACCTCAACACCCCGCAGGCGCTGGGGGAAGTCTTCGATTTCGTTCGGGATGCCAATCGTTTTTTGGATCGGGATGTCGCAACAAAAGCTGACGCACGGCATTTCCTGGCAATCCTGATGCGTATCGATACCGTGCTGGCCGTATTGAAGGAAGAACAGAAATCATTCGATGCGGAAATTGAATCCCTCATCGCCGAACGTCAGGAAGCCCGCAAGAACAGGAACTGGGCCAGGGCGGACGCGATCCGGGATCAACTTGCCGCACAGGGGATCGTTCTGGAAGACACCAGAGATGGAGTGAGGTGGAAACGGGAGGGATGAGTGGGGGAGGATTCAGGGACGAGACGTACATGCGGCCCGAGGAATCGCTCACTCCGACCCTCTCCCGGAAGGAGAGGGAAAAGAACGTACATGACCGTAGGCCGCGAAAAGAACGGCCAACGTTCACCGGCAGGATGCCGGGCCACCCGGAACTATTTCATCGCGGCTTGGCGGTCGCGGATCCTTCGCGACTTTTGCGCAACGATGTCATCGTCACCAAACCAGGGACCAATCTACGAAAACTAACTCTTATGCGGCACGAGCCGCACAGAGACACCGATTTCTCCCAAGGCATCTCCTGACCAAGATCTATCGAGTATACCGGCCAGTACAGGCAACAGAAGGACGGGTAGAATGACAAAACTCAGAATCCGGTACATCGACAGGGACAAAGCGTGATTTTATCAGGATCGAAATGCGAATCACGATACCGGCGCGGGTTCTTTAATATACCGAATCAGAAGAAACACGGTGATCGCAGTCAGAATCCCGCACGAGATCGCTACAAGCAGAAATCCGCCCTGGTCATACAATACTCCCACCGCGAAATTCCCGAAGGCCGCTCCAATCTGGGTCCAGGCATTCTTGATGGCCAGGAATGTTCCTCTTCGTTCTGCCGGAACCAACTCCGTAATCAGGGTTAACAGCGGGCTTTGACGGATGGAGATTGCCGCCGCCAGCAGGACAAATCCCGAATAAATCAAAACCGGATGGCCCGGTAGAAAGGCAATCATGGGCATCATGATCGTGATGCCGATACTACCGATGATGGAAGGAAACCGTTTGCCGGAACGGTCAGCCCAAGCGCCCGAAATCGGGCTGAATACCAGGCTGGCCATGCCGCACCACAGGAAAATCTGGCTACGATCAGAAATGCTGTAACCGAAATCCCGAAACAGCCAATCACCTGTGTAGGCCAGGAATCCGATCGTACTGGCCCCGATGAAGGCATACATGAGCATAGCCAACGCAGGCTGAGTTTGACGGTGAAAGTCGAAGAGATCCCGGGCAAACGTGTACAAGTTAATTCTAGCCCGTTGCTGTGGAATCTCCGGAACCATCGACAGGCATCCCAGCAGAAGCGCGGCCATCGAGATTCCATACACAGCCAGGGTCGAGCGCCATCCGAATTCCTGTGCCAAAAGCCCACTCAGCGGTAGCCCGAATGTATACCCACCAAAATAGCCGATTGTTACCCAGCCCATGGCTCTTCCCCGAATGTCGTAGGGAAAGTAATCTCCAATATGGGTCAGGTAAGCAACCGAGGCCAGCGAAGACCCTAACCCGTCGCAAAAACGATAGATTTGCACAAGTTCGAAAGAAGAAGAACCGGCTGCGAGCAGATTCGTCAGCGCGGCAATGCCGATGCCGAGCAGAAGAATCCTTTTTCGTCCATACCGGTCCAGTAGCGGTCCGGCCATCAGGGAAGCGAGTGCGGACCCGGCAAAGTACAGGGTCACCAGGCTGTTTGTGTCAACAGGAGATTGATTGAAATCCTTCGACATCTCCGGCAAAAGGGGCGTGATGATCTGCGAATCGGCGCCGCCGATAAACACCATGATGCCGAACAGCGCCATGATGCGCAGGTCCTGGCCGGAGAAACCGTAAAAGACCGGGATTCCCCGGTCAATCGCAGATTGATGACACAGTTCCGCCGGCTTCAAAAAAATCCTCCCTGTCGCTTTTGTTTTCGCGATTCCGAGACATGCGTGGTTTTCTCAGCAAGATTCGAAACACAACAACCCGGATTGTCTTATGCTTCCCTGATATGATATCAGAAACTCCGTTCGGTTTTCGAGTGACAAAGGTGAAAAACGTGATGATTCTGACTCTCCTGGTGAGTTCCGCGGCGGCCGTTCCGATTTTCTCGGTTGAGACGGCGGACTTGCAGCCCTCTCCAGCGACCGCTACCGCTTTCGTTTATGATCCCATTTACTTCAAACACTTGCCCGGACCGGGACACCCCGAACGTCCTGAGCGGCTCCAGGCCATTGTCGAACACCTGGAACAGACCGGCCTGGCAGCACAGGGGCTTTCGCTTCATCCGAAACCGGATATCTCGGAATGGATTGCCGCGGTACACACCGAGGAATATATCCGCCATGTTGAGCGACTCTGCGCGGATGGTGCGAAAGACCTGGACACGGGTGACACCGCAATCTGCCCTGATACTTATCGCGTGGCGTGCGCGGCGGTCGGAGGGGTGCTGGCCGCTGTGGATGCGGTGATGGATGGCCGGGCGCGAAATGCCTTCTGTGCTGTGCGCCCGCCGGGTCATCACGCGACTCCCAGCCGGGGCATGGGATTCTGCGTTTTCAATAATGTCGCCATTGCCGCTCGATACGTTCAGAAACGGCACGGCGCAAATCGGGTCCTGATTGTGGATTGGGATGTGCATCACGGGAACGGGACACAGGAAATATTCTACCATGACCCTACCGTTCTCTATTTCAGCATTCATCAATATCCGTTCTATCCCGGAACCGGCAGTGCGAAAGAACGTGGAGAGGGGCCGGGGGAGGGGACGACCATCAATGTTCCGCTTCCGGCACACACTTTGGAGGAAGAAATCATCCACGTGTACAGCGAGACCCTGGTTCCTGCGGCGATGCAGTTCAAGCCGGATTTTGTGCTGATCTCCGCCGGATTCGATGCGCACCGGGATGATCTACTCGGATCGCTTGAAATGACGGAAGACGGATTCGCAACCCTTACCCGCATTGTCAAAGAGATTGCAGAACAATGCTGCCGGGGCCGAATCGTATCCGTCCTGGAAGGCGGCTACACCCTGGACGCTCTCTCGCGATCGGTTGAGAGGCATATCCGAGCCTTGATGGAGTGATGCGAGGGGCGGAATATTCTCTCGCTCCTCGCACCACGGTCCTGTCTGGAATCACTTCTCCTGCTTCTCTACACCCGGCTCCTTAACTGCCGCTTGCAGGTCGGAGATGTCATAAAGGTATAACGTGCTGCTACCCGTTTTAAGGAAGTACTTTCCATCGGGTGAAACACAGATCAGGACGCCGGGAGTGTCTTGATATTTTCGAAGCACTTCCCCCGCGTTCATATCGAGAACCTTGAGTGGATGGGTGTACGCAACCGGGGCAAATTGGGGCGCTGCTGCGCCGAGAGGGGCTGTACTCCTCCCAGCTGGTCCACTGGCGGGCGCAGTACCGCGAGGGGGCCTATCACGCCTTGCGGGACGACCACCGGGGCCGGAAACGGAAACGGAGTCTGTTGGAAGAGGAGAACGAACGGTTGCGTAACCAGGTGGCCCGCCTGGAACGACGTCCGCACCAGGCGGAGACAATCATCGAGTTTCAAAAAACAATTTCAGAGGTACTGGGGATCCCCCTCCGCGGGCCGGAGAGCGACGGGAGCGTGTAATGGAATCGGTCCAGGAACTGGCTCCGGTGACCGGAGTTTCACGCGCGTGCGAGGCACTGGGAGTGGCGCGATCCACATTGTATCGGTCGATTCGGCTGGCCTGGGAACCGGAACCGCCCCGTCCCCGTCCGAAACCGGACGCGAGCATCCGGAACGATTTGTTCGAGGAACCCCGGCGGTGTCCGCACTACCGGAAGCGGTGTGGATCAACCCTCCAGACCCACAGAATGCACAACAACAATTACTCACTAATTTCCAAACGGAACTGTCTCATTGTACTTGACACATTCCGGGATCGATTTCGACCGTTTGAACACCAATTCGATTTGCCAACGACCGCGATACATCTCCAGAATGTCTGCCGCGCCCAGCGCATCCCGTCCCACCGTGGTAAACACAAAGATATACCCGGCGGATTCCAGCGTTTCCGGCCTCGGCTCCGTTCCCTCTTTTCGGGTTCGCCGAATGACCTCATTTCGGGCCCCATACGCCCGGTCCCCGACAAACAATTCCCCCGCGTGCACCGTAAACCGCGTCAAACTCTCTCCCTCCCCATCGTTCGAAGACACCAGCAACTCATCACACCGCAGGGAAGGCAGGTCAATGGAATAGTGCATCCGCCACGAAGAACCGGTCGGACCCGGCTCCTTAATCCGCGTCCCGTCCACCAGCCGCACCTTCCACCGCGAACCGAATACCGCCCCCGGTTGTCGCCCCACCCAATTCTTCATGATCTCCGTATTCATCCACCGAAACCACTCCCCCGAAACCGCCAAACGGTCCATGATGGCCACATTGCTCAAATCCACAGATTTCCCTTGCGCACCATCATGGAGGTCTCTCGTAGCGAAAGCCCCTCCGCCAAATGAATGAGAAACACCCGCAAAAGCGTCTCCGCATCCGGTACCTTCCTGCACCGCCGCAACGCGCCCAGTTCTTTCGCCTTTTCTTGCCAGCCCACCGGAAGAAAACTCGTCAAGTAGATGAAATCTTCTGCAACCTTTAAATCGTTTTCCGACATCTCTTCAGCTCCTTCCCGATCATGCTAACTTACAGGAGCACAGGAAAATCGTCGGAAAAAAATCAATCCTTATCTTAGCGCTTATGTCCCCTCAGGGAGTGGATTGGGGTGAGGGAGGAAGCTCTGCTTCCGATTAATCAAAAGAGGGGCGTGAAACGAATTCCACGCCCCTCGGCTTACCGACTTACGCCACGATTACAGAGCATACAGATCGGCGTCAAAGTACGCATCCAGATCCTGAACCTGAAGAACCTTCAGATCGTCGACCAGAAGCGCATCCTGACCGCCTCTAAGGCCCTGAACCGTTACCCAGACCATCGCGGAGTTTCCGACAGTACCGTTCACCGAGATCGGTGACCAGTTCGAGAAATTACCCTCGAAGGCACCGCCGATAGAACGGTCAACACCACTACCGGCAGCATTAAAGACGGTCATAACAAGATCATAGTGGCCATTGCCCTTGACCCAAGCGCGGGCTGTAATCGCGCCCGGATCCGGATCGACCAATAACGTGATATTGTCGTAACCATCTCCTGCTTCACCGAGAGCAACGCTCTTGCCGGAAGCGCCGAAGTTGTTCTGGGTGGACAGATTCACTTTACCCGGGGCCGCATTCGGGGCATTCGGGCTGAGGACATTGACATCGGTCACGGCATTGAAGTTGCCATCAATGACGGGGCCGGTAGTCGAGAACAGACCCGAATGGAGATCCATTTCATTCGCACCCACCGACAGATCCGCAATGGCTGGAGCCTTGTAGATCCTGAGGTTGCTGAATGTGGCCTTTCCGCCTGCTGCGACCAGAAGCGGAATTAGAGAATTCGCCGGCGGATCATAGGTGCACGTAAGTGTCATCTTCTGACCCGCTACAGCGGATCCTCCAGCGCTGGGGTTCTCGTAGACCAGGTTATTGAAGTCCCAACCTCCGTTGATCGCTGCGAGAGCGACCGGCATTCCTGTTGTGCCGGGAACGACATCAACGGAAAGCGTTACTTCGCCGGCGCCAACAGCCACCTCTGAGAGAGGAACTTGCGCCACAGCGGCGGAGCCATCCACCAGCTGACCCTGATCCAAGTTACCCGCGTAATTCGTGCCCACGGATATGCTTTTGCTCGCCAGAACGGAAGCGCCGTCCAAATTGTTACCTATCTGGCTGATGAAGGTAACAATCACGGGACCTATGAAGTTCTGATCTGCGGTAAGGGTATAAACCCCATTCGCACCGATCGTCGCCGTCAAGCCACCGGCCTGAAGTGTCGGGCCGTCAGACTGCGCGATCAAGGACGTATTCCGGATCCGAAGACCCTGATCATACGTGCTTGTTACGTTTGCGAATGTGATCCACCAAACCGGAGCGGAACCACCAGCGGGGGAACCGCCGCCTGTGGGAGCGCCCTCGGGAGCGCCCACGAGACCTTGAACAGAATTCACAGCAACCCCGGGACGGAGAACGTTCACGAAGGGATTAGCGCTGGCCCCATCGAGAACGGCACCGTTCTGAACCAGGAACGAGGAAACCTTGACCTTGT
>JAKPRU010000896.1 GCA_029557025.1 Candidatus Omnitrophota bacterium
GGTTGATCTGCCAAATCCTGGGCAATACTTTGCAGCGTATTCTGCCCACCGATGACCCGGACCTGGTTGCCGGCCGGGTCAAACGTCGCCGTAGCCTGCACCAGAACCGCACTACAAACCAGAACGCCAATCGCAACGCCGAACCGCATCCGGAAACCGCTCATCACCCTGAACTCCTTTCGCCGATCCACGGTCATTGACGCCACAAAAACAATTTACCACATCACCGCTCCCTTGGCAAGAAATTGGCGACGAATTTCCGACCATTTAAATTCGGTCCGAAGTTTCATTCCTCCTGCTTGACAAAAGAACGCATCAAGAACATGATTCCCCGAACCTCAGATTCGTTCCGAGGAAAGCTTTGGGCAACAAGGCAGGTCTCTTGAAAGGAGAATCAAGAAGATGGAACAACGTATTTTCAGTTGGATGGTTATCGTGTTCCTGGCGGTTCCTACCCCGGGCTGGGGCGCAGCGGTTTATGATGCAGTCAACGATCAATTGACAATGACCAGCGCGAATGGGCCGAACACCTCCACAACGATTGTCGCCGATCTCAACAATACCGCCTTGGCTTCCACGGACGGCACGGTTACAACGATCAATATTCCGACGATCGTGCTGGCAGCTGACGCGGAATGGGTGATCGGGTCCGGCGAAACTGTTCTGGTCAGGGACCCGAAGTATCCCCGGACCGTGAAACCACAGATCGTCATCGATGGGACGCTCACAATTACCGGCGGAACACTGGACGGATTCATCGAGATGGATATCCAGGATGGCGCTGCCATCAATTGGGTCAACGGGAACCTGATGGCGGACCAGGCCGGTCATGGAGGTATCCGGGGGACTAACGGCGTGATCTGCATCAACGGCGCTCCGGCTTCCTTCGTCTGGGAAGGCGGGATTTGCGACTTCACCGGGCCAGGCCAACCGGCGGATCTGGCTTTTGAAGGTATTCGGTATCGGCCCTCGCTCGCGGGCGCAAATGCCGTCACACTCACCTGCACCGGCGTGACCTTCAATAGCCGGTTTTACCTCATCCGCAGCCTGTATGTCGGTGAAGGCGACAACGATGTCTGGAACTTTGTGAACTGCACATTCACAGCAGACACCGCAAACGGACTGACCGCATACAGTGACAACGGCTCCCCCAGCTGTATCTACAACTTTGTTGATTGCACATTCATGTCGCCGGTTTATCAGCTTGTTCGTTTCAATGCGGATGCAACGTCCAAAATCAACCTGATGAACTTTGTAGTCGTCTCCACCGGTCAACCCGGAATCGAAATCACAGCGGAAAGTACCCCGGCGGGCGCAACCACCCTGGGTCTGCCCGCCACCACCGGCCCCGACGGCACAGCGCAGATTGCCCTGACCTACCAGGCGTTCATCGGACCGGATAATAAGAACGATGTACCGAGTTATACGTACACGATCAACTCCCCGGTCGGCTCTGCAAACGACGTGAATCCCGCCGAAACGGATAGGGTGTATCTCGGCAGCGCGTCTTCTGTGCCATTCTTCGGGGAATACTGAGCCGGGCGCTTCAGCAAATCGAAACGGGAACTTCCTCTTTTTCGCGAGTTCCCGCTTTTCTTTTCTGCAGGAATCCCTAAAATAGCGGCTGAACAAACAGAAACAAATCGACCAGAAGGAAACAAAAATGAAGATCCGACAGATGACATCGCTCGTGCTGTGCAGTGGATTGGTTCTTTTAACGATGACTGCACGTGCTCAGGAAACAGAATCCTGCTTGCAGGCGAAACCGGAAGATGTGCAGTGGTTCCGGGATGCAAAATTCGGCCTGTTCATCCACTGGGGACCGGTCAGCCTGAGAGGGACGGAGATTGGGTGGTCCCGCGGCGGCGAACGGCGGGGTATCAAAGGGGTCGGCCCCGTTCCCGTGGAAGAATACGATAATCTCTACAAGAAATTCAATCCGGTGAAATTCGATGCGAAGGAATGGGTACAGATCGCAAAAGACGCCGGAATGAAATACCTCGTGTTTACCACCAAACATCACGATGGTTTCTCCATGTTCGATACCAAGCTGAGCGAATATAAAATTACGAATTCCCCATTCCAGCGGGATGTTGTGGCGGAGCTGGCGAAAGCCTGCCACGAAGGGGGATTGAAATTGGGATTCTATTATTCCCCGGTGGATTGGTATCACCCGGATTATCGTACGGAAAACCACAAACGCTACATTGAATTCCTGCATGGCCAGATTCGTGAATTGTGTACCAATTACGGCCGGGTAGATATTCTATGGTTTGACGGATTGGGGGGAACCGCGGAGGACTGGGACTCCAAAAATCTGTTCAAAATGATCCGGGAGCTACAACCGCATATTCTTATTAACGACCGCGCCGGATTACCGGGAGACTTCGCGACACCGGAACAGACCATCGGCACGTTTCAAACAGAGAGACCCTGGGAGAGCTGCATTACCATCGGTACACAATGGGCCTGGAAACCCGCGGATGAGATTAAATCCGTAAGCGAGTGTATACATACGCTGGTCCGTTGCGCAGGCGGAGACGGAAATCTTCTGTTGAATGTAGGCCCCATGCCGGATGGGCGTATCGAACCGCGCCAGGCCGCCCGCCTGCAGAACATCGGCGAGTTCCTGAACCGGTGCGGCGAAAGCATTTACGGCACACGGGGCGGGCCGTTCCCGCCGGATTCCTGGGGAGCCAGTACGCATAAAGACGACAATATTTATGTTCATGTACTGAATTGGGACTCTGATAAAGTGATCCTTCCCCCGATCAAGAAACGAATCGTGAAAAACTCGATCCTGAACGGCGGGGTGTGTTTTGTGAAACAGACCGCGGAAGGAATTGATATCTCAACACGTGAAGCCAACAAGAAGAAGATTGACACCGTGATTGTATTGGAACTGGACGGCCCGGCAGCGGACGCGATGAAGTAAACCTTGGAGTGCGGGAGCTGACGCTCCCGCACTCCATAATTCATCTCTGTACTTCCGGCGTCTGTAACTGTCGCGGTGTGCTTTCGATTTGCGACAGTTCCTTAACCTCTTCCTTGCTTTGAATACCCAGTTCGGTGAACTTACGCGCCGTAACCAGTACTCGCGACTCCAGTGATCCCGCCGCGGCGTTGTACTTTTCCACCGCCCTTCGCAGATTGTTGCCGATGTCATCAAAATGGTCGGCAAATACACGAATCCGATCATACAATTCTTTCCCCAAGTCACTGACTTTCTGCGCGCTTTCGGCAATCTGCTCCTGCCGCCACCCATAGGCTACCGCTCGGAGCAATGCGATTAGCGTAGTCGGACTTGCCGGAATCACCCGTTGACTGACCCCCTCTTCGATCAGCCCCGGCTCCTGTTCCAACGCCGCACTGAAAAAACTCTCGCCGGGCAAAAACATCACAACAAATTCCGGTGTGGGGGCAAACTGGTCCCAGTAGGCCTTCGCGCTGAGTTGTTTAATATGTTGCCGAATCTGTCTCGCATGATCGTTTAATCGTTCCCGTCGTCTGTCCTCTTCAACAGCTTCCGCGGCATCCAGATATGCCTCTAACGGTGTCTTGGCGTCTACAACAACATTCCTTCCCCCCGGTAGCCGGACTATAAGGTCCGGGCGAAGTCGCTCCGTGCCGCCGGTTGACTCCTGTTCTACAAAATCACAGTAATTGACCATTCCCGCCATTTCGACTACCCGCCTCAGCTGGATTTCGCCCCAGCGTCCCCGCACAGTCGGCGCGCGAAGGGCGCGGGTGAGATTCCCCGCTTCCTTTCGGAGTAGTTCCTGGGTTGTAATCAGGTTCTTTACCTGTTCTTGCAGACCCCCGTAGGCATTCTCGCGCAGCAGTTCCATTTGCCCGATTTCCTTCCTCACTTTGTCCAGAGACTCTTTGATCGGACCCACCAGCTCCTCAACTGCCTTCTGTCGTTGTTCGAGATCGCCTTTCGCCTGGACCTGATATTTCTCCAAAGTCTCCTTGGCTAATTGCAGAAACGATTGATTATTGCTTTTCAGCGCTTCCGAAGAGAGCGCTTTAAAGGCGTTACTTATTTCTTCTCTTGCTCGATTCAGCAGCTCCATTTGTTCCTGGGCCAGACGTCTCTCATTCGCCAGATTCGTTTCCAATCGAGCATTTGCCTCCGAGAGTTCGGTTACTTTCTGAGATTTCCCATCGAGATCCTTTCGCGCGTTCTGCAGGTCCTCCTGTACCTGTCTCAGGGTTGCCTCCAAAGCGGCGGCTGTACGATCGCGTTCCGACAGTCTACTCTCCTGCTCGCTTGCTTTCTCTCGCAGCGCCTGTAAATCGGCTTCTGCCTGCCGGAGACGTTCGCGGGTTGCCGCCGGCCGGGAATACATCAGCAGCCACACGAAGCCGGCGCCCACAGCCACTCCGAGAGCAAAGCTCAGAAGAATCATGCCTGTTTCCATCATCGATCCCTCCGTAGTAATGGGATATTCGGTCGTCAATGCCCGATCTATGAATAACGTCTGATCTTGTCTATAAGCAAGACGTCGGCGATCATTACTTAACTCGTTGCAGAGCAACAATTTCTCTCGGCGGAATTGCAATCACGTACGTTCCTGCGGGGGTCTGCGGAATCACCTCGATGTGATGAAGAATCTCTTTCCAGACTCCATCCAGGCGAAGACGAGCGCCGACTCCACCATCACGGAAGTTCTCGATAACAATCGTATCCTCTCCCAGAAGGTATGAAGAAACCCGCGTGGGAGCGCTCACCAGAAACGGATCACGGTGAACAATACCGGAGCGAATCCGGGAAACGGCGAGCTCCGGCATGTCGAGAAAGGAAACCGGAGCAGGGGGCAGAAACCGCTCGTTTACCGCATCGAAATCTTCCTGGGAAAAAGTAGACAAATTGAGCACCATCGCCCTCCCGCCTTCGGAAGTTGCCCGTTCGGTAAACAGAGGAATCTCTCGGTCGTCTGCAAGCAATCGCACCGGTATTTCTGTATCCGGCAGCGGATGAAGGTCAAACGAAACACGGATCGGTTGATCCGAACGAATCTCTTTCGTCTGACCGGGTTGGGAAAGCGGGGAATCGAAAACCCTTAAGCGAGTACTTTCGAATGTCTTCCGGGAAATCGGCTCTTCCTGGTAGCCGAATTGTGTGCGCACTTCGCGCTCACACGCGAGCGACTCCAGTAAGGCCGGCGTGACAACGACACTTCCACCCTTTTGAAAGTGGCCTAGCATACGATCCAGCAGATACGGGTCTTTCAAGGCATGAGAGGAAAGAAACACCGTGCCGTTCTCTTTGGGGAACTCGTGACATGGAACCACAGGAAATCCAAGCATTCCCAGGTAATCAAAAATAAAATATTCACCCTTGTTGCCTTTACTCTCGAGTGGTTTGTACACATACACGCCATGCAGGTCTCGAATGTTACGCAATCCGCGCAGCGTGCGCAATGTCGGTATAGATTTGACAAAGGCTTCCTGTACCTCGCCGAATTCCAGCAGATTATGCAGATGAAAGAGGGTCAGATGTTGCGCACCGGCGAGGACACTCTGGTAGCCCTGCTCGACAAAGACTTCCGCCGGCGTATCGCCATGATCATACCAGGCGCCGAGTGTTTTTTCCGGATGAAAACTTGCAATCCAGGCAAAATTCATGAAGCCCTGGAATTGTTGTACAAATCCATACCGCAGCGTATTGGGATCGCGGGTTTCCGTACCGACCCAGACGGCGTCAAAATCCCGTCCTTCCAGTTCCGGGTTGTAGCCGAATTCGTGGAACTTATCATACCATTGCGGGTATTTGATGATGACTCGGCATTGGGGATTAGCCTCATGCGCGGGGCGGACAATCCGATTCCTTCCGACATGAGACATCAGGGCGGCCCTGTATTCCTCCCAGGTTCTTGCGCCGCGTGCGCGTTCACACAATGGGCAGGTACAGAATGTCATAAAGAAATCATCTACAATGATCTCATCGAAATCTTCCCCGGCTCGTCGGCACAGATCCGCAAGGTCCGTCTGCGTTTTCTCGTGGGTATAGCAGAAGCAGTCGCCGGTCGGGGACATGTGGCCCCAACCGCCGTCTCCCGGCGCGGTGGTGATCCCTGCAGCAACCTCGAATCCCTGCGAAGCGAAATAGTCGCGGCAGGTTCTCGCGAGATCCGGGTCCACCAGGTGTCCGCTCCGCAGCAGATCGATCACGAGTTTCGTTGCCTCCAAGCGGCGCAGAACCGCTGCGGCTTTTTCGCGGCCTTCGGGTGTATTCAAGTGATTTTCCACATCCCAAGTCACAGCAAAAGCCTCAATGCGAAGATCGCTCTCTATCGCTGCCGCTCGATCCGCAACGCCGAAAAGCAGGGAGACAATCAGTCCGACAGCCAAAACAAAATTGATCATGCTGCAAACCTCTCATTCAAGGGTGACATGAGGCGCGCGACATACCGTGCCGACGCCCATTGCGGCACTATGCACCAGGGTTTGCACAAACTCCAGTGAGGCCCTCATCACTCGCATCCGACATGGAGGGGGGTTATCATGGAACATTTGAATGAATCTTCGCGGCGGATGTACCGAAAATGACTCGCGCGGATATTTCAAAACAAGTCAACCTGTATGTAAATCGAAAGACAGCGCTTATCCTTACATTTGTCTGTCTTTGCCTGCTCGGAATTCGTATGTTTGACGAAAGCCGAAGGGGACTGATCCGGACAATGATCCCGGAATTCGACGGCCAGGCCGGGGAACCAGCAACCTTCCGTGACTCGACAGTTCATTTCGTAGACTGGACACTTCGCCGCGATGCGTCAACGGCTCGCAAGTTCACGGCACAATGGGACGGATTTATCTGGGTGGATCATACCGACCGTTACACGCTGGTGATTTTCAGCGATGGCGATAGTCATGTCGCGATAGACGGCGACACGGTGTTGCACAAACCTCCGAGTTGGGATTTTATCCCGAAAGAACAGGCCGTTGTTCTGACAAGCGGCTCCCACACGATTTCGATTCGCTACATGGACCAATCCGGCCACAGCGCCGTCTCGTTCTGTTTAAAAGAAGGCGACCAAACCCAACCCTGCCCGTCGCGGATTCTCTCTCCCTTTCCGATAACAAAGCAGCAGGCGATTTTCCGGAGCTGGTCGGATCGTGTGTGGCCCGTTGTTCCGGTAATGATCCTGTGTGCGATGATCTTCTGGAGCCATCTGCTGATCCACCGTTATGCGAACAGTACTCGATCTCCGCTCGAAAGTAATTGTTGGACAATTATCCGTATCCTGTTCGTTTTGGGTTTCGCCTCTCGGGTTTACCTGGCCGCGCAATCCCAATGGCTATTACTCGCCGACGAATCCGTAGTGGGAATTGCCGGACAGCGGATCAGCCGGGGGGATTCGTTCCCGTTGATGTACTACGGGCAGCCCTACGGAGGACCATTGGAGGCGTACCTGATTGCGCCGTTCTTTTTTCTCTTCGGTGCATCCGAGATCCTTCTGCGCTTGATGCCCGTTGTTCTCTCTGCGCTGGGGATACCGTTGATCGGCTGGGCAGCAAGAGGGGCCTTTGGAGACCGGACCGGTCTCGTGGCGGCCGCATTGTGGTGTATCCCACCGCTTATGCCGTTAGTCTACAGCATGTATGTCATGGTAGGCCCAGTAGAGAACTTGTTGGTAGTCGTGTTGGCTGTGGGTTTCTGGGCAAGGCTGTCCGACCCGGTACGATCCCCGTCTCGCATGTTCATTTTCTTAACGGGAACCGCAGCAGGCGCCGCGTTATGGGTAAATGCACAGATCCTGTATGTTCTGGTTCCCCTTTGGCTGCTTCTTCTCACACCGATGAATCATTACCGCAGTCGGGGATTCTTCGCTCTCTTCTTCGGCGGATTGTTTGTCGGTTCGTTTCCGCTGTTGATCTACAACATTCAATATCCCTTCGCCACACTTCAGTTTCTCCTTCTGTCCGACGGAAAAGGTACTCTATTCTCTAATTTCCGAGGCGACTTTCTTCGGGGCGCCGCACCTGTTCTTCTCGGAATGAAAAATGCGTGGCGACTCATGGATTACCTTTCTCTCTGGCCCACTGCGTTCGGCCCCGCTCTGCTCGCGATAGGCGCCATCCTCTGTGCGGCATGGAAATTGGCGACCCATTGGAAACGAGATCGCAACAAGTACCCTGGCGGAAATGCTCGGCTACTGTTTCTGATGGCGTGCTTTCTTTTCGGGATTGTTGTATTTTCGATGTCGAATTTCCCGGGGAAAGCGCCTCGGCATCTGTTCCTGATTTATCCGATCTACCTGTTTCTCCTGGCTTGGGCGATCGGGGCCTTGTGGCGCCATTCGGCCACGGCGGCGTGTCTGCTGCTCGGATTGCAGCTGTTCTGGAATATCCAGGGAATCGCGCAATCGGATGCGCGTTATTATTTTCAGCCGATCCATCGGATGGCCCAGGGAGAGTTCATACCTGCCGACTTGCACGAGGCGGTTGCACAAATTCGCCGGTTTGGTGTAGATGCCGTTTATAGCGATTACTGGATCGGAGAAAATCTTGCATTCGCTCTGGAGGAAAGCATTCCGGTATCCTGTACGCCGTATCGCCGACTTGATCAGACACAAGCCGCCCTGGAAGGGATTTCACCCGGATATGTGCTTCATGTGAACCAACCCGACCAGCCGGTCTACGACCTCCTGTTCCGGGAAATGGGGTGGAATCGAGCCGTGGCCTTGCCGCTGCTCCTCTATTCCCCACGGGAATGTTTGCCGTCGGCGAAATCGGAGTGGCACATCGGCACTGAGAATACATGCGTGGGTTGTGCCGCGTGGGATGGGTCTCTGGAGACAGCCTGGCTCCCGTCTCATGGACAGGATTCCTTGCTCCTTTCTTTTCCGAATCCGATCTCCTTTCGACAGGTAGCCGTTCTGTCGGAAAACTTATCGAATACCGACGGGCTTTCCGTTCTGTACCGGGATCGCCAATTATCCGCCTCGAAAACAACGCATCTTCGCAAGTGGTCCGTTACAATCATTGATGTTCCCGAAACCGATGCTCGTGAGTTGAAGATCCTGCTCCCCAGGAATAAAAGAACCGTACCCAGAATCTACGAGATATTTCTGTTCTAATCCCCAATTCGCCCATCGACAGGCACAGAGGCCTGTCCCACCAGTAGGCCAGGCGTCTCTGCCTGGTTGTCCCACCAGGAGGCCAGGCGTCTCTGCCTGGTTGTCCCACCGGCAGGCCAGGCGTCTCTGCCTGGTTGTCCCTCCAGTAGGCCAGGTGTCTCTGCCTGGTTGTCCCACCAGCAGGCCAGGCGTCTCTGCTTGGTTGTCCCTACTCGCTACGGCCCGGCTCTGCAAAGGCCATTCGGTTGCGGTATTCTATGAAACAGCTCTACCTCGCAGCGGATTTCTTGAAAAGAATATCTCGCCTCTCCACCTCGTCAATTTCTCTGCAGAACTCGACAAAGCGGGCGTAGTCTTTGGGTTCGATCCGCTGGACAGGAACAAGCGCGCTTCTGCGAACATAAAGTTCATCTCCCTCCCGTCGGTACGTTAACGAATAGTAGCCGTACGCGCTGATGCACAGGTAATCTTGCGGAAGAACGATGAGATCATAACCGGCGTCGATCATCGGGCGAAGCAATACCCGCAGCTCGATAGGTTCGGTCACCGGAGGACTGTTGAAATCTACGGGTGTTTCCCGCGTGACTTCGCCGACCAGGCCGGATATTTCTAACGGACTCGGTACCGCAGGTAACCGAAGCATGTCGTTTTCGCCCGGCTGCAAGTAACTGGGAATTCGACCGGCGAAATAAAGCTGCGGCGTTCCGTAGGGGGAGTCCGCATTCCGAAGTTCCGTGCGGTCGAGTACAATTCCGCGCAGATCGCCGGTGACTTGGGAATCCCTGAATCGTCGCTCCGCATCTTTATCTACAATCAGTGTGAGAAGAGCGCGCCGGTGCGTGCCGCGATATCCGTACGTGCCCATGGCAAGAACGGATCGGTCGGATTGAGGTGTGAACTCAAACGTTCGCTCGATCCACCCGCGAGGCCAGAACGTCCAATCGACCGGCTCGATGTACTCCCCCGTCGCCGAGAGTACACATGCTGCCTGCGAGCGGCTTTTTCCGTCGACCTCGCCCATCGCGATGTGCCGGGAGTTGAAGTCCAGCCAAGTCGGATTCTCCCCACCTGTCTCCACGCGAAGAAGAAGTTGGCCGGAGACTGTGGAACCCGGTTGCGGCGCAAATCCGTCTTCGGGTTTGTTCGTAATGACAAGACTGGGGTCACTCTGTTTTCCAAGTCGCGTCAGGATGGTTTGCGCGAGCAGGGTCTTTTCCCGAGCGGAACCTGTTCGCAGAATCGCCGTATCGAGTGTTGTATACGAACCCGCCGCGGGTTCGATTTCTTTCTGTACCCAATCATAGACCTTGCGAACCAGGTCGGGATCGGACGGATCGAACAGACCGATCATCTCATCCAATTCCGAACCGTCTTCTGTGCGCCCCAGGAGCTGTTCGTGCCAATTCTCAAGGAAAAATCGCCAATCGACCCACGTACTGAACCGCAGACAGGGAACGACTTCGGAAACGGGCGGCATGTGCGACTCCTCGCGAACCCCATCCTGTAGACGTTTTTCCCACATCAGGGCGATGCGGCCGTCTCCCAACTGTTCTCTTGTTCCGAATTCCTCCGGTTTCACCTGCAACACGTAATTCATATTTTCCGGCAGGATGATCGTTAATTTCGACACGAGCATCGGCTCGTCGATTCCGCCGAAAAAGTAGCCGCCGGCATAATGGTTGTACCCGGGATAGAGGTTCCCCGACACGGATTCGAGATAGGCATACTCAATAATAGTTCCCGGTTCTACTCCGTACATGGAGAGAGCCTGTTTCCCGCCCAATTCGGCTACATGTTGTACCGGCCATTCCGTTCCATCCGGAAGGATAGAGCGGGCCTGACGAATTTCCACGCCGTCGCCTCTCGGAATAACTGTCTCGGCCCAGCGCTGTCGGCCCTCGGAATTGAGAATCTTAACAGCTTGGTGGACGTATTGGCGATATGTGCCCTGGGAATCAAGGACCAGTACCATGACATCAATTAAAAGAATGTCGGGCGCTCGGCTGTTCTTCCAGCGGTCGGCTTGAGACAGATCGAGTTCCTCCAGGCGGACATCATATCGCTCAATCCGTTCATCCTCGCCGTATCCGAATTGGCGAAGAGTCTTGCGGGCCTCCTCGTTTTGGGGAGCAACCTCCAGCGCCTTTCGATAGAGATCGATTGCTGTGTTCGGAAGGCGGGTAGACGGCTTTTCGGCCTCCAGGCGGGCGGATTCCGTTAACGGTTCCGGGCGATACGGATAAAGTTGCCGTATCTTGGCGCACAACGTACCCGCCTGTTCCCGCAGGCCCGCCGAACGTAACGCTCGCACCATCCGCAAGTGATCTCCCAGGGAAAACGGATGAATTTGCAAAGTCTGCTCAAATGTGGCGGAAACGGACGGGTCCAGCGGGCCGCCGCTCAGAACCGCGATCGCCTCCTCCAGTAACGATCCGTTACGGGGATAGACTGTCAACCCCTTTTTCAGCGTCTCCAGTGCTTCAACTCGATTTCCCCAATCGGCCTGTATCCGGGCCATCCTGCGGAAAATCTCAGCGGACGGCGGTAGAGATTCCGATGCACGTTGCAGCGCGTCGAGCGATTCATCCATCCAGTTCTTTCTGTAGTACAACAGACCGTAAGCGTAGTCGATTCCCGCCCGGTACTCGATGTTTGCCTCTTTGAGTATCGGTTCGACTGTTTTGAGAGATTCCAAAGCCTGGTCGGTATTATCTCGGTCAAGTAGATAAGTGATGAGGCCGATATGCGCGCCGAGTGCGGCCGGGTAGAGTTCGATGGCCTTCCGATATGCCGTTTCCGCTTCACGCTGGAGACGGGAACGGGAAGGCGGTCGATAGGCAGCCTCCCGCATCTTTAGATCGCCCAGAAGGCTGTAAGCCTGCGCAATGTTCGCTTTCAATGCAGGGGACAGTCTCTGTTGCGCCGGGGGGAATTCCCCTTTCCGAAAATCGGCTAACGCTCCGTACAATGATGCAAGAACATTTTCATAAGGGCGGGGCGCTATTTCCCCGGAACCGATAAAAACCAGCGGCGGCCGGTAGCGTTTCGGTGTCCTGTTGTCTATCGGATAGAAAACCAGGTTTTTCAGAATCGATTCGTTTTTTGTGGCAATCGACCAATTCGGAAGTGTATTGGCATCGATGGGACGCAGAGACACGCGCACCCACCATTCCGAACCACGCCGGCAACTCTTGACGAGAATCGGAATCAGACCTGCGCGGAGGCGGACTTGGACTGTGGTTTCCACCTGGAAATCGCGCCGTTCAAGACAACGGATCGCTGATGGTTTGCCGTCCCACCACACAACATAATTACTGGGGGATTCGATGGTCAAAAGAGCGTCGGCTTCACCTTCCGACTGAACGGCCGTAAATGCATAAGCCGTTCCACGCGAGGGGTAGATCAGCGAATCGAGGTCCAGCATCCCGGCGGGATCGGGTACCGGAATCTCCGTGCGCGTGACGGAAGAAATCCAGCCGGGAAAAGACAGGGGGGACAGGTCGGTTTCAGGTGGGAACGGTTCCCAGAGGTCCATCGTGCCGTAAGCGCCGAACGGCCCTGCAACAAACCACCAGTCCGAGACAACGCCGCTGCGTTCCACCGCCCGTTTGGCTTGAACCGGATCGGCCCATTTTTCAGCCCATTCCAGATACTCGCGCCACGCTTCGACCCGGCGATCCCCCGAAAGCGGGCCGGATTCGGAGGTAAGGTCCTTCAGCAATCTCTCCCGGTTTTTGACAGGAATCCCCTGCAATTCCGGCAGGGCCAGGGCCGCCAGGTATCCTGACCACCAGGGCCGCGATGCTCCCTTTACGGCCAGCTCCATCCAGAGGTCGGCGGCTTTCGGCATGTTGCCCCTTGTCCACTGCACCAGCGCCATCCCATCCAGCGCATCCAGGTCCGCGGGATTCTCATCCAGAGCCTTGTCAAACAGTATCTCCGCCTGGACCAAGTCGTTTTTCAGCAGCGCGTCCCACCCCTCACCCGTCAACGCGGACCATCCCGGAAGCGAAAGACCCCACGCAAGCGCGAGAACAAAAAACGGTTGCAGGTGAAAACAGATACCACAGCGATTTGTATCGATCCGCATCATGTCCCAAATCCCTTTCGATCCGTTGACGGTCATTGCCCGCAATGCAGGACGGTTCGTTCCATTGTGACGGGAAGGGTGCGCGGAAGCAACATTTCAGGCATATACGGTGTAGTCGATCTCCTGAAAAATACTGTCTTTCGATTCGTAATCGTTCAGGAGAGATTCCTCGATCATTCCCGCCATCGCCTGCTCGTAGAGCCGTGTAAAACGATAGATGTGTTCCCGGGTTCTTCGGACGGCATACGAGACCACCGTTCCGGTCGTCATAATAAAGGCCCAGTCGCTGCTTTGCGCCAACAATAATTCACGGGCCGCCTGGTTCAAGGCTCTGCGGAGAATCCCGTCGGAAACGGGGAATCTCTGCGCCAGTTCGATCATGCGGCTTTCCGCCAGGTGCAGGTGTCGGTAAATCCAATCGTTAGAGGCATTGAGCCACACCTCATTGTATCCCTTGTCCCCCCACGACGAGGCTGTCGGTTCAATCACCTGAAGAGACTTGTTTTTCTCCAGATATTCGCTGGGCGTAATCATTTTTATCTCGGACTGATCAAAATGAATCTTCCGGGAAAGGAACTCAATGAAATCCGGTCCCTCGTACCACCAATGCCCGAAGAGTTCCGCATCGTATGGGGCTACAAGAATCGGAGGTTTCTTGAACACACCGAATAGATGTCTGCATTGATGCTGGCGATTGAACATGAAATTGCCTGCATGGGTAGCCGCTCGTTCCAGTGCAATATCCGGCAAGTAAGGTTCTTTTTTTCCCAAGTCGATTCCGACGCCCGTAATTCGGTGGTATTTGAGGCCGACATTCCGGCGGACTCCATCGCTGTGAAGATAGGGCCGAATGTAATCGTAGGGAGCATCATACCCGATGTCCCGGTAGAACTCGCGATAGTCGAAATCCCCCGGATACCCCTCTTCCCGACTCCAGACTTGGCGCGACGACTGGATATCCCGCGCGAACACCGCCACTCTGTTCGGTGTATAGACCGGCGCAAATACCCCATATCGCGGGTACGGTTTTCCGTAGAGAAGCCCGTGGGCATCCATGAAAAAGAAGCGGATTCCCTGGTCCGCCAAGTGACGGTCCACCCCCGGGGCATAGCCGCATTCCGCGAGCCAGATCCCGCGTGGTAACCGCCCGAAATGCTTTTCGTAGTTGATTTTTGCGACTTGTATTTGCGCCCTTTTCGCGTTCTCCGTCTTGATTAACGGCATGAAACCATGAGTGGCGCCACACGTGATGATTTCCAGAACACCGTGGTCCTGAAATGCGCGGAATCCTGCAACCAGATTTCGATGGTACCGATTTTGAAACAGGTCCAGGGCAAGAGTCAGTTTTCGCTCGTACATACAGGCTGCATCATGAAACTTGCGCATGTCCCCCCGTGAAGTACGATGCACCTCTTTTTCAGCGAGTTCCAGCAGCGATTCCAGGCGACGCTCCGCCCGTTCTTGCAAAAGGGGATCCACCAGCATTTCACACAGAGGCGGAGTCAGGGACATCGTGATCCGAAAGTTGACACTATCATTGACCAACCGCTCGTACACCGCAAGAAGCGGCAGATAGGTCTCGATCATGGCCTCAAACAGCCAATCCTCTTCCAGAAACTCAGGATGTTCCGGATGACGGATAAAGGGAAGATGCGCGTGCAGCACCAGACACAAATAGCCACGCGGATGCGCCATTATGGATATCATACCTCCAACTGGATGAACTTTAGAATGCAGGGACAACCCAAGAGACTATCGCAAAAGGCCCGAACGAACCAAAATCCTCTCTCCCAAGATTGGAAGAGATACAACGGGGTTGAGATCATTTACCTTATCAACCCCGCTTTACTCCTCCGACGGGCAATTTATCCGCACCTTGAAACACTCTTATCTCGGCCGACCGCTCCGGGATGAAATAGGGGCCAACCCCGACCAGATCATTCTCGCCGCTTCCCGTTTGAAATGCTGTTCCCCCCGCGGAGAGCCTGGGAGCGACCCCGGAACGAACTCGCCGTAAATATCAAACAATTCCCGGTATCGTTCCTCCATCGCCAACCATTCTTCCTCTTCGAGAAAGCTCGGTTCGGAGGCGGGGGTTCGGACCGGCTCGGAGGCCGCGACCGATATGTACCGGCCATCCGGGGTCATCAGCCCCAATTCGAATTGATAGACACGATCCGGATGAACGGGCAGATACCAGTTCTTGGCATCCAATAGGATCGGGATATCGCGATACTCCCCATTTTCTTGCTCACGGATTCTCAGAACCGACAAAGAGCGTTCAAACACCCACTGTCCATGTTCCGTCCGGATTTTCTGCCGGTCCTCATCCGCAATGTCCCAGTACAGAAAAATCCAGTGGGGATCACGGGGCATGGCTTGCAGGACCGTCACCGGAAGCCGATCCGGAAGCGGGGGGCCTTCTTCTCCGCGATAGACCTCCGTGGGTGGCGGCGTCAGGTATTGCGGCGCCTTCGGGTGCGGGGGCGGCAGCACGGCGGTAGAAGAGACCTCGGCAGGGCTCACTTCCGGTTCGGCCGCGGGCGAAACCGGTTTGTCAGCCTTATGAACCATACGAGTCGAGGTTGGGCGCTCTTCCCGACTCAAATCGGACAAAGCCTTAATCAGCGCCGCCTTGGTCATCTTGCTTCGACCCGCAATACTCCGGCGCTGAGCTTCTTCATTCAATTCGGCTTTTGTCATTGTGTCAATCTTCTTCTTCATGGCCTTCTTCCTTTTCACCGAATTAAACCCGTTTTGTTCTCCACG
>JAKPRU010000933.1 GCA_029557025.1 Candidatus Omnitrophota bacterium
CGGTTTCACCTTCGCCCTCGGCAAGAATTTCCCCTTCAGTGCCGGCTTCACCTTCACCCTCGGCAGGAATCTCGCCTTCCGTGATGGCTTCACCTTCGCCCTCGGTGGAAATCTCACCTTCAGCAGTGGCTTCGCCTTCGCCCTCGGCGGGAATTTCGCCTTCTTCCGGACTTTCACCTTCTACCAGGACTTCTCCCTCGCCTTCTGCCGGCATTTCACCTTCCCCCGCGTTGGCCAATGTTCTGGTCCATCCGTGCGGACCATTATCCGTTCTATATCCGATGCCATTCATCGCCTGTGCCGCAAAGTAATATTCTCGACCGGGCATGAGGCCTGTAACCGTTTTGCTGCCCCATTCCGCAGCAGTCAAGAACTTCTGATCTACACCCAGGCTTCCATCCTCCTGAACCCACTGTTCCGTGATCTCAGAGTAGATCGCATACGTAGTGTAGACCGAATTGCCATCTCCGACACCGATGGCCACATTCACCGTGGTCATCGTCGGACCGTTAACTACCGGTGCCACGGGGGTATTGGCACGTGTCCAAGCAGTGTACAGATCCGTCTTTGCACTCTCCCAGGACCCGTTCACTGCGGACACCTGGAAGGCATACTGGTTGTTCGCTGATAATCCTGTGGATACCCAGGAATTCGTGTTTGCCCCGCCCATGCCCCTTATCGTTACCGGTGCTTCTGTTCCAAGGTCCACATAAACAAGGAATCCGGATTCATCAAAAGAGGCATCCTGCCAGGTCCAACTAATGGAAGTAGGGGTCTCACTGCTTGTCCCAGGATTGACGGGAGGATCGGGAACAAGTGAAAGTCCCCACAAACGATTTTGGGCAAATGGATCAGAAGCCACAAACAGCAGTCTGTTTCCAAAGGCTTTCATACCATCCGGTGACGATCCGGCACCACCCTCGGCAATATCACTAACTCGGAGGGTACTCTCTTCCGTCCCCCGAGTCATCCATAATTCCAAACCATAATCAGGTTCATGGGCTGCAAAATACAGCGTCTCATTGGCTATAACGAGATGGTTGATGCCCGCGTCATATAGCCCGGGATTGATATCTTTGACTATCGCGGTGCCTGCTATCGTGCCATCGCTTTTCCACAGTTCCGTCCCGAACCGCGTATCGGATCTCAGGAAATATAGATTATTTTCGAAATGCACCAGATCTTCGACAGAACGGTATTCGT
>JAKPRU010000947.1 GCA_029557025.1 Candidatus Omnitrophota bacterium
GCGTAAGCGATGCGTCAATGAAACGGCGCATATGCCCGATTATCTCATCCGGCCAATACCTGCAGTATTGTAAGGGGGTGGGGTGTAACGCCGCAAAGCCTGACCTCGTTGACGGTGAGAGTGTCTGGTATTGTTCCTTGATTGAACCGGACCGGGAGGAGTGCGATGACTGAAACTTTTCCGCAATATCGCGAGTCGCCCCTTCGGTTGCCTGAGTATTTTTTCCTCGATATGTATTGCAAGCATTTTCGGATCCGGGTTCCGTGGATTGCGATACAAGCAGTCGTCGAGATCGTCGAATCCCCCCAGGGAAAACGGGAGCACGCTATCTCGTGGAACTATATCCCAGGACCGATGATCACACGGGAGATATCCACCGGAGCAGCGGAGCATATCTTATCTCTGGCTCGTGAGGAGGGGTGGATCGAATGAGCGGCATTTCTGCGGAACAGGAGATGGCCGTTCTTGATGCAGTCCGGGCAGTTTACAAAAGAAAGGGAACCTGTGAAGCGGTGATCAGCCGGACTGATGTTATCACCGAGATTCTCGAGCACCCCAAAAATTATGGAATCCGGGTTTTCAATATAAGCGAACTCCGGAAGACGGTAACGTCCGTATGTTGTGAGCATTTCGACGAAATATCGTCCAACTGGCGGAATGGTGTATGGATTGTAAGGGGGGTTGTAGAATGTCCGACATAATCGGCGGGATCCAGGTGTATCACCCTCGCAATCGGGACCGGGTAAAGCGGCCCTTCGGAGGGGCCGGGGTGATCACCGAGGAACAGGTGATGGCTCCGCTACGTGAATGGTTCATGAAAAACCCGAGGGATGGCCGGATAATTACCAGAGGTAGTATTGAAGGGCTGATGGGGATATCGTCAAAAAGTGAAAACCTGCTCAAAATTCGAAAGGAAATTACCGCAATCTGCAACAGACATTTCCCACTCTATTCCCCGAACACAAAAACAAAATCTTGGAAAATTTCAGCGGAGGGATTCAATTGAGCGATGACCAGACCCTATGCGTTCCCTGCCCGAATTGCGGAACAGATACACACATTTCATACCTCATGGAGGATCTGCCTGCCGGAGCACTCCGGTCCTATTGCAAGTGTGATAAGTGCGGGTTACGGGCAGCGGGTGCAATCCTGACCGCAGGGGCAATAGCACGAAGCCCAGATACCGATATCATCGATAACACGGCTGCAGAGAACTGGAATAAAATGGTTGCCAGGCTACGGGAGAGGGGAGAAATATGAGTAAAGAGACCATCCGAGGGGTCTGTGATACTCTCTTCTATTCCGGCCAGGTTACAGAAATCCGGGCACTCGGGGATAATGGAACCCATATCGGATACTATTCCAATTGGGATCGGCTCGCCCAGGACATTGACGTTCTCGATGGGTCGGCAGGGTTCAAGGGGATTTACTGTGTTCTCAATCCGGTGAACCCGGCTCTTCTCGCACGAAAAGCCAATCGGATATCACGGCAGGGAAAGAATGATAGTGCCACCCAGGACGCTGACATCATCCGGCGGCGATGGCTCCCGATTGATATTGATCCCAAGAGACCATCAGGTATCTCGTCATCGGATGCGGAGCACGACCACGCCCACGACAAGGCAAAAAAGATCCGGGCATTCCTGACAGAACTCGGGTGGCCTGAACCGGTCTATGCTGACTCGGGGAACGGCGCACACCTCCTCTACCGGATTGATACCCCGAATGATCCGGAGAGTACTGATCTCATTGTCAAATGTCTCAAGACCCTATCGCGGATGTTTTCCGATGCAGGGGCGGATGTTGATACATCAGTCACGAACCCCTCCCGGCTCTGGAAGTTATATGGGACCGTCTCGCGGAAGGGAGACAACACAGAGGATCGACCTCACCGGGAATCAACAATTCTCGAACTCCCTGATGACCTGGCTATTGTTCCAGTCCATGAACTCATGCACCTGGGATCCATTCTCGGACCGGATGAGGATGATACCAGTAAGACCAGTAGGAGTATTCCTACCAGTGCTACCAGTGTTACCGACCTGGGCGACTGGTTGCTATCTCATGGGATCGGCTTCGATGAGAAACCGTACTCAGGCGGCCGGCTCTTTGTCCTGGACGAGTGCCCGTTCTCATCTGCTCACAAGGATGGGGCATATGCGATTCAGTTTGCCAGTGGAGCAATATTCGCCGGCTGTCATCATAATTCATGTGGAGGAGGAGAGCAGCGATGGTCAGAACTCCGTGAACGATACGAAGGACCACGCCCGAAGCGGGACTATGATAAGTGGCGGAAGGACTCAACCCGGAAACAGGCAGAGGCAAAAGCGGAGTATTACGGGAACGTATCGGAAAACGCGATAAGTTCAGATCAATTTGTTGACG
>JAKPRU010000948.1 GCA_029557025.1 Candidatus Omnitrophota bacterium
TCTCCCCCAAGCGTGGGGGAGAAGTCCGGGGGTTCGATACAAACAACCCCCTCTGTGTCTCCCCCAAGCGTGGGGGAGAAGTCCGGGGGTTGCTATTCGCTCTTGATCAGCGGGCCGAGCATTTTGAATGGATGCTCCAAAGAAGAGTTGGTGCGGCTTGCCATGGAGGATGTGAGAGGTCTGTTCCCGATGGCGAGGAGCGCGAGGGTATTGAAAGCGTCTGTCTCCAGGCAGCGAAGGGCTACTTATGCGCCCTATCCGAACATGGAACCGTTTCGGCCGGAACCGGGGCAATGGCTGAAAGGTCTTTATCTTGCCGGGGATTGGACAGCAACCGGATTGCCCTGCACACTGGAGAGCGGATGCAGAAGTGTGGAAATGTCCGCAAAAAGGGTCATGTTGCAGGGGACATTGTAATGAATGCCTTGATAACGAACACTGCAACGCGCTCTACCGGTTCTATCCGTCCCCACCAGGGGAGCCGGGACATTTTGCCCCCAAGCGGAAGATGGCGTGATTTATACGATTGCGCTCGAATCGGGCAAAGACTATAATCGGACGGGTGTTCCTGTCGGTGCGGATGCTGTCTCTCTCTGGAACACCGACCGGGATCGCTCGACAGGGGGCTGGGCTTTGCAGTATTTTCCAGGTTCACTCAATCGACCCGGGTTTGCGGAGTGTAACGTGATCGCCAGGAGAACAATGGGATGACCCTTGCGGATGGACCGGTTTTCCGCGTTCTGATTGTGGAAAACAATGAACAGGACTGTGTTGCCGTGAGAAAGGCGTTACAGAGGGGGCAATCGCGTTGGGAAATTGAGGAGTGCGTTCGCGGGGAGGATGCGCTGGAACAAATTCGAAAGAAGCCGTTCCATTATCATGTGGCGTTGATCGATCACCGTTTGCCCGGTATGTCCGGTCTGGTTTTGTGTAAACGGCTTCTCGCAGAGGGGATCCCGGTTCCTTTGGCCATTATCACGGGAGACGGTTCGGAGGAGCTGGCTGTCGAAGCTCTGAAAGCGGGAGTTGCGGACTATATTATCAAAGACCCCGGGCAGGGATATCTGCAACAGTTGCCGGTTGTTCTCCTGGATGTGGTTCGCAAGCATCAGGATATTGCCGCTCGTCGAAAGATGGAGATCGAGCGCGACAAGATGATTCGTGAGCTCAAAGAGACGCTCGCGAAAGTCAAGACTCTCTCCGGGGTCCTTCCGATCTGTGCGCGATGCAAGAAAATCCGGGACGAGAACGGGGAATGGACCCAGATTGAGGTCTATATTCGGGATCGTTCCGATGTCCGGTTCAGCCATGGGATCTGCCCGGATTGTGCGCGGGAGTTGTACCCGGAGATGTACGACAACGAGGAAAATCTTCCGGGCTGAGTGAGGGAGAGATTTCAAATGCCGATGTTGGATTCAGTAAGCGGAACAAGGCTGATCTGCGCCGTAAATTGTTCAAAATCAGTGAGGTTATGAGTCAAAAGGTGGTGAATGTCGTGTGCAATCATTGTCGCGACAATGTTTGCGTCGTGGATTCTCTTGCCTGCAGTGGGAACATCTCGAACAAGCTCGAAAAGACAAGTCAGTACCTTCGAATTCTCTTCGACAATGGTGAATTCGCGTTGAAGCATTCGAATGTTCTGAGAAACTGCGTTCAGCACATCGGGTCGCCGGCACTCTTGAGTTCGCGTAACTACGGCGAAGTATTCACGGACGATTT
>JAKPRU010000975.1 GCA_029557025.1 Candidatus Omnitrophota bacterium
CAGAAGTTGCATGGCCTGATCGCGATCCAGGCTGCCGTGATAGAACTGGTTCCGGAATGTCTTCAGGCAGGTATAGCAAGCCGTCTCGCATTGCGAAGGACATTCGCAAAGCAACTGGATTCCTGTTTCAATGAGTTCCTGCCAACGCTCAAGCATTTGCTCCAGAAGGCCCGAACCGCCCGGCATGGGGTCGTAAACCAGAAGCTCCAGTTTTTCATCGGGTTGTCGAACCAGAAGCGTTTGCAGGTCATCCTCCCCCATATCCATCATGCGCCTTGCCGCGGCACGCAGTGATTCGCCGATATTGATAGCAGTCGACTCCTCCTCCATTCTGTGAAACTGCAGGGTGTCCACATCCGCTTCAGCCTGAAGAACCACGGGAATCGGTTCTCTCCCGCATCGTTCCTGATGGATCTTCTTAAAATGATTCTTTTCCTCATCCACCGCGTATGGGCTTTTCGCGGCGCCGCACACCCGGCACACCAGGTGTCCGATCTCACGCCGTCGTGCGCGTGAAGATTCCCCCACATTCACCAGCTGGATTCCTTGTCCTCGAATATGATGGACCTCCCGCCCGCCGATCTTGTACGCAAATCCTCCCCGGCTGCGTTTTCTCAGTCGCCCCAGGATGAGCACCGGCATCAGGAACCGCAGATTCTCCTCGTCCGTGATCCGCCCCTCATGCGAAAGGGTTAAGTCGCAGATGGGGATTGCATCAATTGTAATAGACCCGGAATGCCCGTATGCGGTTCTTGAGGCTTCCTGAACGTACCCTTTTTCAAGATTGACTTGCAGGGTTTGGAGTGCGGTAGACTCTGCCGCAGGAAGATGATAGCGAGATACGTAGAACGTACCTCGGTTCGCGTACAACCGGTTGCCGGGCACAAACTCACGCAAAGCAACCACGTGGTTGCGGGAGAGTTCAAAATCGCCGAGGTATGGTTCTCCCATGTAGCCCGTCACCGCGAAAGCGGTTACCCCCCCCTCATAAACACCGTACCCGGGCAGGAATCCCTCACTGCTCATCACAGTCAATGTGTACGTTGACCGGTCGTGTTTCACAATACTCTGGATAAAGGAATCGCAACGCCTCAGCAATTGCTCTTCCTCTCGTTCCAGTAAGCGCCTGTCTTTTTCACCGTGCAATTTACTGCGCGTGTGTCGCGCCCATTGAAGCCTCTGGTGCAGGCGATCAATCATCGCGGCAAGGTCATCTGCCATACTCGACAGGGTCTTCTCAATCTCCGTCCGAGTGGCGACCGCTCTTGCCTCTTCGGGCCAATACTGGGCAAACAAACTCTCGATCTGCTCGGCCAGGGCCTGATAGTTCGTATTCAACAAGGCGCGCAGAGGCTGAGTGCCGGTTGGCATATCCCGAAAATGATCCTCTTCCGTGAGTAAATAGGTTCGAATGAAATTCGGGAAACAGAGATCCAGTACTTCTTTAGCCTGTTCGGCCCTTGGAGTGCGTTCTTGTGACCACAGCAGGATGGAAGAGAGGATCGCCGAACGAATATGTTTTTGCACCAGCAAGGGATTCTGTAAGTTAAAAGCAGGAACCTGAATAGAGGCTCCTAAGAGGCGCAGCGGGTCATCGAAGAAATAGCGGTCATGGTTCTTCCGCTCGCAGTACGTAATCACAACGGACATTCGTTCCTCACGTCCCGCGCGTCCGGCGCGCTGCCAGTAGTTTGCAGAACGCGGTGGGACATTCCGCATCAACACCATGTCCAGTGCGCCGATGTCGATTCCTAGTTCCAGGGTCGGTGTGGCAACCAGGCAATTGGACCGCCCTCGTTTCGATTTGAAGTCATTCTCGATCTGCTCGCGTCTCTCGCCGGGGACTTGCGCGGTGTGTTCCTCCGCACACACCATGTGAAACGGCTTGTCCATCAGGGCGACATCGTAGTTGTCCGCATCAGGGGCCTCAGCATTTGTGATGCCGCCGCAACGATAGCGAGTGCATCGGTCTCCCGGCGCTCGACGGGATATCACGCGCTGGCAGGTGGAACAGCGGACTTTCTGCTGCACTGGAACTACGCGGATCTTCTCCGCATTCACCTGCCCAACTTCCTGTATGGGCCGATTTCGAGCGCCTCGAAGCATTACACGGCTCAGGTATCCCTCGCCTTCAAGGAATGCCCACAGTTCGCGGATGGCCTTTTTGATATCCAGGCGTTGCGGATACAGCGCCCATTTTCGAAGTAGTTCTTGTGCCTGAGTCTCGCCCTGGCTGCTGAGCAATCCTTGGGCGTATTTTTTCTCGTTCTGGTCCGGTTCAAGAAGGATTCCTTTTGGATGGAAATCTCTAAGTGGAAGAATCCCTGCCTGGATATACTCATCGTCCTTTGCCGGATACTTGGAGAAAACCGGATCGCTTTCCACATACAGTTTCCGGTCGCGTCGCCAGATATCGAGGAGAAGACTCAAGCCGTTCACCGCTTCTTCCGGCGGGATTTCGAGCAATTCGGCCCAGGCTCTTACACGCGGGTGATCGGCTGTGAGTCCATCGTAATCCACACGGACAAGCCCCATGGCTTCCAGGCAGTCTCGCCGACGAATGCCTGTTGTGAACTCCCGCAGGACCATGTACCGAAGCGCGGTATAGGTGTTCTTAGCGAGATTCGATCCGAATATGGATTCCGATTCGGAGCCGACCAGTTCCGGCAATAGCGTCTCTATCAGGTACTTGTCATTTCGGAACATTGCGGCGAGTTCATCAATAATATCGGATAGTCGCAGCGGTGTTTCTGTTTTGCGGATGACCTGATAAATCATGTGGCGCAGGCGGATACGTCGCGCGTGATCCTGCATCCATCCGGCCTGAAACGCGGCTTCCTGGCGGCTATCGGCGAAAATGACCAGCTTCTTGTGGTCTTCCGGCGCGGCGTTGATCATGGCTTGCGCCAGAATGTGGACGTCGGAGACCTGGACCGCGCGGATCGGTCGCGCGGGTTCGATCAACCTGCCGCCGATACGGTATCCTCTCATTCCGCAGGAGGGGCAAACGGTCAGTTCATCGCCGATTGCGTAGAGCGGAAGCGGCGCCTCCTGATGCCCACAACCATCCGCGCAGCACCGATCCGACGGATCACGATGCAATGCCCCACACGTGCGGCAAATCCAAACCCGGTATAGACGTCTGTTGGGAGCCGTCGTGTCCTCTTCCTCAACTTCCTCAAGAAGACGATTTGTCATGAGAAGACGGTGCCCACTTTCCTCAGTCCCGGTCGGCCATACTCCGCTCACTAAACCGTCGCCCAACTCGACGGCATCCCCGTTTGCCAAACCTGTGATCCGCCGATTGCGGTCCTTCACAAGTTCCAGGTTCAAGTAATGCCTTTCAAAGAAATGCTGGCCACAGGTTGTGCAAGTCAGTACAGGAAGAAAGGCATCCTCCCGCCGATCCGCGTGTTGTTCTTTTGCATCTTTGATGGACAGGAATAGCTCAGGAATGGTTTCACCGCCGTCCCCATTCAATGCCACCACCATGGAGTCAAGACCTCGAATAAAGAAATGGACTTTCGGTCTCAGGAGAGGCTGACCGTTGGTCTGAGCCGCTG
This sequence comes from Candidatus Omnitrophota bacterium, assembly GCA_029557025.1. Taxonomy (GTDB): domain Bacteria; phylum Hinthialibacterota; class Hinthialibacteria; order Hinthialibacterales; family JAKPRU01; genus JAKPRU01. The sequence goes on from JAKPRU010000975.1 coordinate 3,564, forward strand.
CACCTAAAACGAGATACGTCAGAAGCTCGGCGGTGGCTCGCTCGCCCTGGACCAGGCGGCCATGTTCGACCGCTTGGGAGGTCAGCCAGGCGGCTTCATCCAGTTCGCGGGGTTTGCGCAGGATATTTGCGCATTGGTGAACGTACTCATTGGAAAGCAGGAGTCGATTCAGCGAGGTGCGCCAGGAGGAATCCGGCTCGAAGGTCCAGCCGGTCAACTCACGAAAGATGATCCCTACCTTTTCTACATCGATCGGTTCCTCCAGCGCTTTGAGTAACCGAGCGAGACGTTCCATCCCGTTCCCCTCGGGTGGGGCCGGATGGTAACGGTCTTTGGGCCACTCTCGCCGGACATACGATTCTCCCACCAGGGTCACATTTGCAGCATCCACTCCGAAGAACCGCGAGGCGAAGCGTTTCGCAGCGGTCTCGTCATCGGTATCGTCTTTTTCGGATGCGGTCAGTGTGGCGGAGGTTCCGATACAGATGATTTCATCGGACTTTTTCCCGGCCAGG
>JAKPRU010000984.1 GCA_029557025.1 Candidatus Omnitrophota bacterium
TGTGGACCGCTTGCTGAGGTTCATGCTGCACATTTCCGTTTTAAGAGATCTGCTTCGGATCGAATTGGACCAAGAAGATGCCGCTTGTTGTTGCATTTGCGGAAGGCCCGCAGCCCAGGGAAGCAAAGCCTTGTGTTCGCAATGCCGGAGCGAGATATTGCGGCAAAGCGGCCAGGAAGAAGTTCAGCAAGAGAGGCCCAAGCCGTACATGGGCATGAAGGCCATCGACATCATTATGAAAGACCGCGGTCGGCGGTGAGAAGAAGGTAATTCCGCTCATCCTGTCTACAAGACTCAGCTTCATCGGTTCTCCCTGCTGACTCTCTCCATCCCATCCATTCACATCGGCAGTTCCCCGACAGAGACCGCTTTGACAAATCCTGAAGATGTGTTCCGTTGCCAATAAGCACACATTGTGATTAAATTATAAATTATGGAATACTACCGGTGGGACCAAGAGAAAAACAAACGTCTCAAGGCAGAACGTGGTGTGAGTTTTGAGCAGGTCGTGATGCACATTGAACAGGGAAATATCCTGGACATCTATGAACATCCTGATCGTGAGAAGTATCCCGGCCGGCAAATCCTGGTCGTTCGCATTGATGAGTATGCGTATCTGGTCCCATTTATCGAGACGATATCCGGCCGATTCCTCAAGACCATCATCCCGAGTCGCCGGGCAACGTGGATGTATCTGGAGAATAAAAAATGAAACCATTACGGCTTGATAGAGAAGAGCAGGAGATTCTGGAGTCTTTCGACCGTGGAGAGTGGCAGCCCGTGAAGGATCTCAAGGCGGAAATTACCCGGCATCAGGGCTACGCACGGGCCACCTTGCGCAAGGACAAGCGCGTCAATATCCGCATCTCATCGAAAGACTTGGACAACATTCAGGCCATTGCCATCGAGGAAGGTATTCCCTACCAGACCCTCATATCCGGCATCATTCACCGTTACATTTCTTCTTACCATGAAAAGGCCCGTGAGTAGCGTGGGCCGGTCCATACGCGGGCTTGAGCCTGTTCTGCTCAACTACTCCCCTCCTTATTCCCCAATTTTTAATTTATAATTTTTCCCCGAACTATCCCCCACGCTCACAAATCAAAATATTCCCCGCGCTGCGGAATACGAATCTCCGAAACGCCCTGCGGCGCGAGACGCGCCGCCATGGCCTCACTCTGATCCGGCTCTCCATGCACCAGGAACAAATTCTTCAGACTTTCCTTGGAGGCCATCGCAAATCGGTCAAGGCCGTCTTTGTCCGCGTGTCCGCTGTATGCGTTGATAATTCGCACCTCCGCCTCCAGGTCATGCTCCAGCCCAAAAATCCGCACCGTCGGTTCCCGCTCGACTATTTTCCTGCCGAGCGTATGTTTGGCCTGGAATCCGACAATCAGAATAATATTCTTCGGATTACTGATATTATTCCGCAAATGGTGGAGAATCCGCCCCGCCTCGCACATACCCGACGCCGAAATAATAACCATTGGACCCGACTGCTCGTTCAGCTGCTGGGAGTCTTCTTTACTTCGAACCAACTCCAATTCCGGAAAGTCGAACGGATCTTCGTGCTTATCGAACAACGTGGTGATTTCCTCATCAAAGCACTCAGGATGCAGACGAAATATCTCCGTTACTTTAATTGTCAACGGGCTGTCCAGGTATACCGGCACGCGTGGAATCCGTTTCAATTTCAGTAACTTATGAAAACTGTACAGAATCTCCTGGGCACGCTCCAGCGCAAACGACGGAATAATCAGCTTGCTCTTGCGCGCAAATACAGTATTGACCGCATCCGCCAGTTTCTCATCGGCTACCTCGATCGGATCGTGCTTCCGATTCCCGTAGGTGCTTTCAAGAATCATGTTGTCCGCATCCTCGATCAAAGTCGGGTCTCTGAGAATCGGTAGTCTCCTTCGCCCGACATCCCCGCTGAACACCAGCCGCTGCTTCCTGCCAGATTCTTCAATATCCAGAACTACGACCGCCGAACCCAATACATGCCCGGCATCGCGGAATGTCAGCGTTACCCCGTCCGAAAGCCAAAACGGCCGGTCGTAATTGATTGCGATAAATTGACACAGGGCTTTGTCTACATCGTCTGCATTGTAAATCGGAGAAATAAACTCTTCCGGTCGATGCGCAATTTTCTTGTTAAAGAATTCCGCATCCTTCTGCTGGATATGGGCGCTGTCCATCAGCATCACGGAGGCCAGATCCCGTGTAGCGGGTGTCGCGAGGATGTCGCCGTCGTATCTCCGGCACAACAGGGGGATATTGCCGCTGTGGTCGATGTGCGCGTGAGAGAGTACCATTCTGTCCACATTTTCGGGGGCAAACGGAAGGTTCCGGTTCAATTCGTTGCATTCATCGCGATGTCCCTGGTACAAACCGCAGTCCAGCAGGATACGCTTTCCATTCACTTCGAGCAGGTGCATCGAGCCGGTTACTCCACCGGCCGCACCGAAGAAAAATATCCTCATTAACTATTCCTTTCCATTGTTGCGATCGTGGGCGGGCGCGAACACCCCCACGCAAACATACAGAATGCGGCTACAATATATGGAATCATGCGGGAAGTCACGGTAGGCCGATGGGATGGCCGATCTCATCTGACAGCGGTCTCCGTGTACCCGGTGGCGTTAAGCATCAGGAGTAAAATCACCATTACCCATGCGGGATAGTCTGTTTCTTGAGTCCGGCATGGCGCAGAAGGGATTGTGATGCGTTTTTCATTTCGATTAAACCTCATCCCGAAAGTTGGCTTTTGACGGACAGTGTAGTATCGTAATCTACGTGGTCGGTTTTCGCCAATAATCCGGGAATTTCTTCATTGTCTATTCAATCGATCCGATCCATCATGGACACGAAATAGAAAGGAACCAGTCTCATGAAATCGAGAACCGCATGTCTCATGGGCATTCTGATGTTGGGAATCGTTCAGACCCTGCCGGTTTTCGCGGCATCGGACGCGGGAACAGGCGGCCGGCCGGGTGAAGTCGTGATCGAAAGCCCTATGCAGCATTCCGTTCATGTCGCCGCGCATACCGTCCTTCAGCTGGGAGTCATTATCATCCTGGCGGTGATCGCACGACGGCTTTGCGAAGCCGTGAAACAGCCGCCGATCGTTGG
>JAKPRU010000986.1 GCA_029557025.1 Candidatus Omnitrophota bacterium
GGTGGACCGCTATCTGGCCCGGCGGGCAGAGCTGCTCCGAAAACGTTCCGGTGATGACGATCCCGCCGAGCGACATGCCTTGTTCTTGAATCGCTGCGGCGGACGGATCACCGCGAGAGGGGTTCAGCTGCGAGTACGTCGATATGTTCTGTCTCTGGGACTCGGAAAGGTAACCCCCCACACATTCCGACATTCCTGCGCCACGCATCTCCTGGATCATGGCGCAGACCTGCGCTTTGTCCAGGAGCTTCTGGGCCACGCCAGTCTCTCAACTACCCAAATCTACACACATGTCACCCTGTCCCGTATGCAGGAAGTGTACCGAAACAACCACCCGCGATCCCGGGAAAAGTGATTGCCTTACTCTACAACCCATACTCGGCGCTCTGCAATCGGATCACGGTCCAACGCGGAGAATGTCGCCGAGACTGTTCAAGCCGTTGCTTGCATCATAGGGGTAATAGCCCGGCTTCATGCCCCCGTCCAGCTGTTGCTCGTAATCCGGCCCCGGAGACACCAGGCACCATTGGTAGGGATTGAGGTTGTATCCACGGAATTTGGCGTCATCCATAATCCATTGCTGGTCGTGTGGATCGAAATAGCCGTAGCGTGGCGCCGTCTCCCCATCCTTGTCCGCCTCGCCTTTCTTTCGAAACGGGTCCTGAAAGCTCTCCGCGGATGAGATAAACGCAACCGGAGTCGAAAGCGCGTTGAGATATCGGGGACCGGTGTGCGACCCCCATTCCGGGTAAGGCATGTAGTTGCCGAATTCCAGACGGTACGATTCGATGGCCGTGGTCAGAGATCGGAAATCCGCCTGGACTTTGCTGACCTTCGCCCGAATCTGCGCGTTCAGGAAATTCGGCACTGCAATTGCTGCAAGGATTCCGATAATGGCTACGACAATCAGCAGTTCAATCAGCGTAAAACCTTTGCGAACCATGTCCCGAATTCCTCCTGCCGTCTGATATCCCACTTTATGCCCGTAGGTTCTGAGCCGAATGTTACGGCTTGTCAAGGGAAGCCCAGGGAGATCCCCGACGCGACAAGGGTGGAAATTGGCCCGTCCTGCCATACAATATCCGTGGTTTCTCTTCGGTCCGATCCTGAAGGAGCAAGAGTTCCATGGTCACAAAGGTTATTCTGGCGGACGACCACCGGATACTCCGGGAAGGATTGCGTGCTCTGCTGGAGAAGGACGCCGATATCGAGGTGATCGCAGAGGCGGATAACGGACGATGTGCCGTGGAACTGGTCGAAAAACTGCATCCGCACGTGGTGATTATGGATATCGGCATGGCCGACATGAACGGCATCGAGGCCACCCGCCGGATTTCCGAACTGTCCCGAGAGGTCAAAGTCATCGGGCTTTCCATACACTCGGACAAGAGATTTGTCTTTGAGATGCTTCGGGCTGGAGCCGCCGGATTCCTGCTCAAGGAATGCGCATTTGAAGAACTCCATCTCGCAATTGAGGCGGTTCTCAATAA
>JAKPRU010000987.1 GCA_029557025.1 Candidatus Omnitrophota bacterium
TCCAGTGTTTCCGCCTTCCGCAGCATGTTTTTGATTTCTTCCATTCTTTCGATGGTGTCTATCTTTTCCACAAGCGGAGCCAGAGATAATCCCGGATCTCCGAATTTGAGTTCCAGGCCCAGCAGGATCGCCTCCCGCAACCCTTCCATACGGCCTTTCCCAATGCCTCTCTCCAAGCCTTCCTCACGGCCTCTCTCAAGGATTTGTTCGTACAAAGTCGGCATGATCTCGTCTCCTGAACTCGGCAATGCCTTCTTTACACCCTCCCGCAACTGCTCTTCTGTGATCCTCTCCGTCGCCGCCAACACATATTCTACTGCCGTCTGCAAAAAATCCAAAACATCTCGTTTCTCTCCCAATGTCCCCAGCAACCCGCAAATCCACACAAACCGATCCCCAAAATCCTCCCGGTAAATATGCTTCATCATCAACAACAGCGCCCGCGACAGAATCGCTCCCCGGATTTGTGCTTCATCATACCGCGACAAATCGTACAAACAATAGGTAAACGACGGAACATAATCCCCCAAACCCTCAATCCGTTGAAACAGCGCGGCGAAATTCGTCCCGACTCTCCATTCCTCCTTCCCGTGATAGAACACAATCGGAATAATGTGCGGAAATCGGCCCTCCGTTCCCTCATCCCGAAATCTCTCCCAAATCCGCACCATGTATCGAAGCAAATCGAATGCCACCTCCGGTTCCGGTCGGCTCTTGTGCTCAAACAGAATGTAAACATAAGCATCTTCTCCATCACGGAGCTTGGCCCGATACAGCATGTCCGAAACATATTTGCGCAATTCCTCATTCACAAATGTCTCATCGGTGTTCTCGAATGTCCCCTGCATCAGGTGTGCCGCGATCTCCGGAAGGTTATTGAAAACAATGTCCTCCACTGTTTCCCGTTTCGAGAAGGCGCTACGGAAAAATCGATCATGGGGCTGGATCGGTTCAGTCAAACGTGTTCTCCCTACTCCAAGCGGAATCGGACATCCTCGAACGGAATTTGGTCCCCGTCGGTGATCCGGAGAGAAAAGCCCCAAACACCATGCGAATTAATCGAGGTCACCGACAGCCGCGTTTCCCCTTTCGGAATTACGATCGGCACGTGTTTCTCGAAGAGATACCGGTCGAGGTAGAGCATTCCGTGCCCGCGCTGGGGATATTCGGCCTGATCGAACACGGCGGTATCGCCGAGTCGGATCACAATCCCGTCATCCCAACCCGTGTGCAGAATTGCTTGGTGCTCTTTCTCGGAATGGATACAGGTTACGAAATGAGCTGAGGAATTATCGGTATGAAACCAATCAAACAAGTACCGGCCGCTGGTGGAGCCGCGCGGGTCCAGGTTGTCGAAAGCGAACCAGCGAACAACACCGTCTCGCCCGTGGTGCGGCATTTGCGGGTCGATGGGGCCGGTGGCGGCGCTGACCGCTGCGAACGCCGGTTCCGTATGCGGATTACTCAGCATTCCCAAGGCCCACCAGCGTCCCGGCGTTCCGAAAGCGTCACACAGTTCCTCCGAGCTGACCTGGTCGGCATCAAACTCCCGTATTTTCTTGAATACCTTTTCCAGACCCGGCGTGGTGGGCGGCGTTTTCTCTTTCAGAACTGTGTGCCAATCGCGCAGGTCGATGTCCTTGCGTTTCAGATTCTGCTTGCCGAGGCCATATTTCGCCTCGATATCGGGGGTGTGAATATACCAAACGGGATTTCCTGTATATGACCAGATGTATCGTTTTGAGAGTGTTCGGAGAATGGCCATTTCCTCACGCAGCTCGGCTATCTCTTCTTTCCACGGGCGAACCGGATAGAGAGTGGATTCGGTTTCCACAATATGTAACGGCCAGACTCCCGGAGCCATGGTGCAGCACCTTTTCCAATAAGATACCACCTGCGGAGTACGGACGATCAACCGGAGACCGCAATCCTCGAATCGGGTGGTTGCGGCGATTGTAACCGGATCATGCAGGCAATAGGTAAACTCTGTTCCGATATGCAGCCCGCCGGGAGCATCCCATTCCGCCATCACCTCCAGCAGTCCCAATTGATATTGCCGCTCAAGGGGTCGGGCACGGATCGCACCCGGGAGAAGGATAATCACCGCGTCCGGGAACTTCTCCAGCAGAGCCTCCATAGAGACACGGCCCTGCCGCAAAGCCGCCTCCATCAGTTCCTCGGCAGTGTATTGTTCGTACTTGTATATTTCATGATCCAGTTGATAGCGAGGATACGGGTATTCGACATCAATGCAGACACCTCGGAATCCCAATTCTTTCGCGCAACGCCCCACAGCGGCGAAACAATCTGCGAATCGCTGAGTGTACTCCTTTGAGAGGAGTGTCTCCGAAGAGGGCCATGGCGCATCCGCTCCGAAACTCACTGTGAGGAAGTTCTCCGAGGCGCCGGCCTCGTTTAACGCTTTGACATTCTCTCGGGCTTTTTCCATCCATGAGGAATCCGATGGCGGATTTCCTTTTGTGCCAAGAAATCGTTCCGCCCCGTCATCCCATTGGCCGATCGGGAAGTAAAAGCCGTCGTAGATCTCGGCGATCTCCTTCGCATGATCGTTCAGATAGGCATTGGGTTGGACGCTGTAGCAGATCATTTTCGGATCTGCGTGGACCGGGCAGAGAATGAACGAAAGCAGGACAACGGTAAACGAGAGTTTGGACAGGACGTTCAGAAGCATCATAAAGGGCTCCTCAGTATTGGTCGATGATTTCGGCTTGCTCGCGATGGATCAGGTACGCACCGCCGCGTTGGGCGGGGAGTTCGATCCGCCAGATCTTCGGCAGATCGCGGATGGAGAAAGTCATGGCCACGGGATCATTTGCTTCGTTGATGGTAACCACCAGGTCCGCTTCCCGAAAACGGATCAGGCGTATGTATGTTGTGGGGATATAATCTTCCACAATCAGATACGGCTCAATTTGCGCCATCTCCATTCCACGGGTGTAGAACTGCACCACGGGCGCAAACTGGTCGGCGAATTCCAAGGGCTGCGGGGAGAACAGAATCTGGCCGCATCCCACATGCGATTCCCACACGCAGGCCTCCCCCTGCCAGACTTCCCGCTCGAGCCAGTGGGGCTTTTCGCCGGAGTAAGTCAGGAGAAACTGGTCGCCGCTCATAAACATCAATTCCTGCGGGGCCACCAGTCCCGGACCGAGACCCGGAATCCCCACTTCTCCCAGACGACTGGTGATTCGGAAATAGGAATCTCGTTCGACGACCCCGCTCATCACCAGTGTTCCGCCTTTCTCGATATATTTCACCAGGCATTTCCAGGCTGTGTCTGACAGAGCGCCGGGAGAGGGAAGGATGACCATCTTGGGCATTCGCATCCTGGAGAGATCTTGCTCGTCGAAAACCGTGGCTCCCATGTGGAGTGCCTTTGTCAGAACCTGGATGGCTCGTCGGGTTGCACCGGTCGATTCGCCGAACGGCGGGATGCGCGAGTACCGGGGCAAGACCAGCGCAATACGGTCCTCCTGCCGCCCTGTCCAGTACTCCCGATTTTTCCACCAGAACCGATTGAACCGGCAGTGGATGGCATATCCGGGACTCATGGTTCCATCGTCTCGAATCAGCCCCCCGAACAACTCGTCTTTTCGGGAAGGGGACTTGGCTGTTCTCCACTTTAAATGAATGGCTCCGGCGGAAACTGTGGCCAATGCGTAAAGGTATTTTCGCTCCAGTAGAGCGGCGCATTGCTCTTCGGTGCGCCAGGGTTCGCCGTTCAGGTTCTTAAGAACAGGTGTCCCCGCCTCTTCCACAACGGTGGGAATCCCGAACACTTTCGCAACCATTCTCTCCCAAAGGGGAGAATCGCTATTCCAGGAGGTCCGGATGGAGACCAAGTCCGCGGGATGAATCTCCGACTGCAGGGAGGACTGTTCCGGATACTGCTGCAAGAGAATGAGCTGTCTGCTCCCCGTGCGCCGACAAATTTTTCTTATTCGGAACAGCCATTGGGAAAAGGTGGATTGTACAAAGAGCATGTAATCCATGGCCCGCAGCGGGCAGTAATTCCCGGCGACGTCTCTCTTGAGAACAAAATCCTCTTGCGCAGGTAGAGCGATGCTGCCCGGGCCGGGCGCTTCATCTACGCAGATATCCCAGCGAGTTCGCAGATTCTCGATGGTTCCGTGATGATTGAGCAGCCAGGCATTCCAGGCTTGGACCCCCAAGCATTCCCCGCCTGTGGAAAGGATTCCTCCTTCAATGGCAGGTTCCTCCAGCAGATCCCAAATCACGCCGGGACAGTTTTTGTACCGTTCCACCAGCAGACGAACGAATTCCTCCTGGTCCGAAA
>JAKPRU010000996.1 GCA_029557025.1 Candidatus Omnitrophota bacterium
AGGAATTGAAAAAGGCCGGATTCATTGAGAGCCGACGGGGAGCGGGCGGCGGATACATGCTCACCTGCCATCCGAAAGATATTTCGGTGGGGCAGGTGATTCGGCAGATTGACGGTCCGATTCTTCCGTTTCGATGCGAAATCTCCAGCGGACATCCCCGATGTCCTCGCGCGAGAACCTGCCCGATCAATTATATCTGGGATGATGTGCGGCATTCCATCGAAAGTGTCCTGGACCAGACGACATTCGAGCGTATCCTCTCCGGTCGTCATTTCAACGAATGATTTTCCCTCTGCGGATCCAGGCCGGCGCCGGAGAGAGATTGCGCATTGGAATCGGGTCTGGTAAATTGGGTTTTCAGAGAGTTCAGATAGAGTGTATTAAAATCCCTGCGCCGTTCGTGATGGTTGGGAAATTTCGAGGCGATGGAAGTTCCACGGGAGTCCTTCCTGGAAAGCGAATCTCAGGCCCCTCATGTAGGGGAAGAGTATGCGGTTTTCCACATGGCGCCCACTTGTTGAGACAGTGCTTTGAAATCCCCTCCACACGGCGGGGCGGGGTATTTATTGCAGGCGGGACAAACCAAGAGAATAACGGAGATCCAAAGATGAAACAACACACATTTCGCGGGGAATACCTGAGCAGGCTTTTGCGACCCACCGGCCTGATCATCGTGGCGACTTCGATCTGGCTTGCCCCGCCGACATTCGGGCAGGACCTGGACGTTCAGGCGACGCTGAAGGAGATTCTTCAGACGATAAAGACCCAGCAGACCCAGATCGACGAGTTGCGGGCGGCTATTCAGAAACAGGCGGAAACCATCCAACAGCAGCAACAGATCATCGAACAGCAGAGACAGGACCTTTCCACACAGCGGACCAAGCTGGATGAGGCAGCGGCGGGCGGGGGCCTGGATGCCATCGTGCAATACAAAGTTGCCATGGAATTGCAGCATGTTGCGATTTTCGAGACGCGCCGCAGGGACCAGCCGGCTTATTTCCAGCGGGTGATCGGGGAATTTCGCAAGATCATTGAGGAGTGGCCTGCCTCCCAGTATGCTCCCGAAGCGCAGTATCGGATTGCGAAGATTTATCATCGGTATCTCAAGGATAATTCCAGCGCCGTTCGGGAATACAAGGCCCTTTTGACCAATTACCCGGACAGCGAGTATGCCGAGGATGCGCGTGAGGCGTTGCAGGAGCTTGGGGGGATTTAGGATATCCTCACCTCCCGGCCCCCTCTCCAAGGGTGGAGAGGGGGGGTAGTATTCGTGGGGTAGCGCGCAGACGAGGTTGACGCCATCCTGTGTCAGAGACGGTTCAGGAGTTGACCCGTCTTGCATCAGATATGGTTTAGGAGTTGAACCCATCCTATATCAAAGAGGGTTTAGGGTTTGCCCTCGCGCTATATCAAAGACGGTTTAGGGTTTACCCCCACCCTGCGTCAGGGAGAAGCCTGACAAAATGAGACAAGAATGGATCCGGCGGTTGTCCGGTCCGTGGCCGGTTTTGCTGCTGGTATTTGTGGCGGCGTGTGTCTGTTCTCCGATTCGTCGGGGAGAATTAGTATTCCTGGACCCATCCAACCTCACGGAAATTGTGCGGATGGTTTCGGTGAAGGGGATTCTGGCGGTTGGGATGACGCTGGTGATTATTACGGGGGGAATCGATCTGTCGGTCGGAGCGATCCTGGCGTTTGCCTCCACGATGGCGGCGGTGCTGCTGATGCAACGGCACATGTCGGCGATACCGACGATTTTTCTGACGCTCCTGCCGGGGATAGCTTTTGGCGTGCTGGCGGGTTTGTTGATTACATGGGGGCGATTCCAACCGTTTGTGGCGACCCTTGCATTGATGATCGCAATTCGTGGGGCGGCGCGGCTTATTACGGGGGGTCCCAGTCAGCCGATCGGGTATGGTCCGGACGGTGCAGACCCTGCATTTGCGTGGATCGCATACCGATTC
>JAKPRU010000997.1 GCA_029557025.1 Candidatus Omnitrophota bacterium
TGATGGATCGCGTCCAGGTCGTCCATATCCTCAGCAGCCAGATCGATTGCTTTTTCGATCAGATTGGTAAAGGCGATCCGCTCTTTGGTTTCGGGGTATATCTCATCAATGGTGTTCAGCGAATGCAGGACAGCATCCAGCAGGATCGCGCCGTCCTGGCTCACCTCATGGATGATCTGCACAAGCGCGGCCGCCGGCATCCAGCCATGTGGATGCCCATGCGTCAGAGCGGCTGTTTCCGCGCCGAACCGGCAAATGTCCCGGACATCCTTTCCACGGTCATTGAAGTACAGTCCGATAGGGGCTACGCGCATCACTCCGCCGCCACCTTTGCTGTTGTTGATCGGCGTCTCAACCGATCCATGTTCACCGCTGTGCAAAGCGGCAAGGCATGTGTTTCCGGGAGCCCTCGGGCTGTACAGTTCGGGGATGTTGCCGAGCCAAGCGTAGCCGGGATGTATATCCGGAGAATACTTGCTTTCCTGCGTCTTCAGCCAGTCCCGGTAGCAAAGTTCGATATAGTGAGGATCGGGACCGCCTACGCCACGGGTCATACCCCGGGTCATGCCCAACAGGAGGCCATTTGCGGTGAACAGCGTCATCTGCGTATCGTCGGAGATCTGCGCGACACCGCTGGTCAGATCGTATTCCGTAATACCGCGCTCGCTGTATCTGCGGAAGATCTGACCTTCGCGGAGAAACTCGACGGCATAGCCCAGAGCGTCCCCGGCGGCGCCGCCGATAAGACACCCTCTGAACTTATCCCGATCCCGCATTCCGTCACCCCCATAAAAGCCGTGTAATCGTTGGGATTCTTGCATTTCCAGTATAGCATAGAAGGCCATATTATTCCAGTTGAGAATCCTTGAAGAAAGCGCATGAACGGGGTGCTTCATACCAAGATCAAAATGGGATATGATCCTGCAATTGTTGTCTTTCTGAATAAACTGATAACTTTTCCGACACCCGCTTGACTCTCGCCTCCCACCTATGGCGTACTACCAGCTACCCATGAGAAGGGAGGTGTTTTCATGGGGAAAAAGAAAACCCGTGAAGCGAAAATGCTCCGGGAATCCAGACTGAGGATGGGATACTCCCAGCAGGAAGTCGCGAATGTGATCGGCGTTCACATCAAACAATACCAGCGTCTGGAATACGGCGAAAGGGACATACGGAACTGCAGCATGAAAACAGGTCTCGCTGTGTGCGCGATTCTCGGTATCGATCCGTTTGTCCTTGTGTTCGGCGGCGAGTTTGAGTCCCTAGGAGTCTTCCGGCTGGATTAAATATGTGGATTACGGCCGTTTGGACGTTGCTGGTTTTTCCCAGGTATGGCTATATACGTGTACGTCCGTCTCAGCGCAGACGCAATACATCGCAAAGGAGTGAGCCACACCTTGAAAGACATACGCCCACGGGCAGAGGAGAAGGCCCGGAAAAAAGCCGACGAACTGCAGGAACGGCAGTCCGGTGATACAGTCCGTCCTCCTGGAACAGGCTTTGAAACGGAACGCGCCCGCGCCAAGCAGGCTTTGCGAGATGAGGTCAATGCCCAGAATGGGCAGAGTGTCCGGAAGATAGCGGCAACGTCAGGCCCGGCGGTCAGTGATGATCGGATACTGCGCGTCGCCGCTTATTGCCGTGTTTCCACGGACGACATTGATCAGGTGATTTCCATTGAGCTTCAGAAGAACAATTACCGGGA